>CALVYO010000021.1 GCA_944372275.1 uncultured Bacilli bacterium | reverse complement strand
TCTACCAGGTGGGCATCACATCATTAATATTAGGATTCTCAAGAATCTTGAGCATTCAACACCATCAATGAATTAGACTCCCAATGTTCGTTAATTAGTCGGTTTTTCTAAATGAGCTTATCGCTATTCCTAGACAACATTATTATATCATATTTTTAATAAAAATATACGAAAATAAATGAATTTAATAATTTCCCAAAATGTTAATTTATTGTTTGTCTAAACTTATATAATTGTTTACATAATGGTTTCTTTCTTGTACCATTGTGAATTTCAACTTTATCTAAATCTGAATGAATATTAGGTGTTTTAATTCCCATTTTATTTAATAATTCAATATCAAATTCTTTAAATGCTGGACAAGGTAACACCGTACCATCGTATTTAATAACCATTTTATCTAGACCTGCTGTACATAAATGTTCATCCTTAGAAAGTAATGGTATTCCTACTCTAATATGTCCATTGAATCTACTTTGCTTATAAATATTTATAAATTCTTCCATTTCTTCAGTTGATAATTGTAATTCTTTTTGATTAATAAATCCTCTACCTTGAGGTACAAAATTAAGAATACTAATTTGTTTTATTTCACATATTTCTAAAATTTCTAATATATCTAAAAATTCTTTATAATTTGTTTTTAAAGGAATAAAATGAACATCGACATTTAAACCAACTAAACTTGCTCTTAACATCGAATCAGCAACATAAGTAAATCTATTTTTAGTTCCCATTAAATTATTATAAGTATCAACTGAAGCACCTTGAAAATCAAAAACAATTTTATCTAAACCAATTTCTTTTAATAATATTAAATCTTTTTTATCGATACCAGAAAAGTTATAATCAGTTATCAACTTTTTACATATACTATCAATATACTTTCTTCTTACAATACCACTCGTAAATAATACGACTCTAATATTTCTATCTTTACAATATTTAATCATTTCAAATATATTAGGATGTAATAAGGGTTCCCCTCCTGATAAAGATATCTCTTCAATACCACCTTTACTTATTAAATAGTCGATAGTTTTTTTAAATAAATTAAAATCGATCATTCTAGTTTTAGTTATCAAAGAACAAGACGAACAAAATAAACAATTATTAGGACAAGTTTCAATTATTTCAAAACATAAATCTTTAATCATTTTTAACTCCTAAAATCGTATTTAAATTAACATTTTTCGTACTTGTCATAATATTTATATCAGCTTTACTATATATTTTATTTAATTCTTTAACTAAGTTTTTAATAACTAATCTTTGACCACTATTTTTTTTCGTAACCGAACAAGCACAGTCTAAAAATTCTAATTCATTAGAACTTGCCCACTTAATTATATCTTCTTCGTGAACATAATAAAGCGGTCTTATTAAAGACATATTTTCAAAATTAGTGCTTTTTACTTTTGGAACCATACTACTAAAATTACCGGTAAAAATCATATTTAGTAATACTGTTTCGATAACATCGTTAAAATGATGACCTAAAGCAATTTTATTACATCCTAGTTTCTTTGCATAACTATATAAATAGCCTCGACGCATCTTCGCACACATATAACAAGGATTATCAGTTTTATCAGCTATATTAAATATTGGTGTTTCAAATATATGGGCATCAATGTTTAATTTAGCTAAATTCTCTTTTATTTTATTTAAATTATCAATATTATATCCTGGATTCATAACAATAAATTCTAAATTAAAATTAAATTTACCATGTTTTTTTATTTCTTGCATACATTTAGCTAGTAAAAAAGAATCTTTTCCTCCACTAATACAAACAGCAATTTTATCATTTTCTTCTATCAAATTAAATTCTTTAATTGCTTTTACAAAAGGGGAAAATATTTTTTTACGATATTTTTTAATAATACTTCTTTCAATTTCTTTTAATTCCATAAACATCACTTTTATTATTATATCAAAAAAAGTTTAATTTCTTAAACTTTTATGAAATTTGATAATCATTTTGGTTAAAATAAGTATTTCTTACGACACTATTATCTAATAAATTTGTTTCAATAATTTCCCCATCAACAATATTTTTACTATATATTCCAATATAATATGAATACAAATCACTTATATAATCACCATTACCATACGTAGAATATTGCCAATTTTTTAAATATCTTATTGTTGCTCCATATTGTTCATAATTTTCATATTTATTAGCAAAACCAACTGGATTATCGTGTACTTCTTTTACATATTTTAGCCAACCAACATCATTTAAATTGTTAACTACTTCATCAAAAGAAACACCAATTTCATCAGCATATATATTAACTATTAAATCGACCAATCCATATCCATAATTATAAGATTGAAATGCTAATCTTTCATTACCATGATATCTATTTAAAACATTTTGATAATACATAATTCCTAATTTCATATTAGTTTTTATATTTGTTGCATTTTCCATTGTTTCATACATTGTTTCTTCTTGATTAGTTGCATAATTAAATGCTGTTATTTCTTGACCATTTGGTGTTTCTAATTGGCTTATTCCAACAGCAAAGCCATTATAATATTTACCACCAGGTACTGTTTCATTATGATTTAAACTTGATTCAGTCATCATTAAACAAACATAGCTATATGGATCTATGCCAAAATCATTACAAACTTCAAAACAATATTTCCCATCTTCTGAATTAATAAAATTAACAATTTTATTAATGGCAAAATCACTTAATCTATTGCTTATTGGTAACACTGGATTATTATTTAATTTGTTATCTAACAAATCTTTTGATTGTTCTAACCTAATAGTTAAATCATAATTACTTTCATCGATTATTTCTAATTTTGGCTCAATAATTTTAGATTCGACAATTTTGGGTTTTTCGATGACAACTTCATGAGTTATAATAGGTTCTGTCTCAGTTTTTACAGAAAATTTTGGAACGGCTACTGATACTAATACAACAGTAGTCAATGCTAAAGCTGCTAATTTAGATTTGTTTATCTTTTTTACGTTTTTTACAATTGGCGTATTATCATCAATTCCATTAAAAATAATTTCATACAATTGTTTATCTAAATGCTTTTGATAATCTTTTAAGATTAATTTTATCCCGTCTTCATATATTATTCTAGCATCTTTATTATCAATTTTAATAACTAATGGCTTAACTGGTAAATTTAATACTGTTTCTTCTATTCTTGCAATGTTGCTTGTCCTTTTACGTGATTTTTGTTCAACTGTTTCCATTTTAAACCTATTATTTACATAACTTATCGTTATTTCCATAAAATCACCTTTTTTTACTTATACTAATTCCATCTCCAACATCATAAAATATTGTTTCAAATTCTTTATTTTCTTTTAAAAATTCAATATAATCTTTTATTTTTTTAATTAACTGTCTTAAATTTTTACTAAATTTTTCATTACTTTCAACCAAACCATGAAATTTTAAATTATCGGTTATTATATATTTACTTTTATTTAAATTTTTACTAAATTTATTAAAAAACTTTATACTTTGCGCTTTAGCAGCATCGATAAAAATCAAATCAAATTTTTCATCTAATTCCACATTAAAAGCATCATCTTTAATAAGTTTAATCCTATTGTTTAGTTTAAATTTTTTAATGTTTTTAACTGCTTTATTATATCGTTCTTCATCTCTTTCAATAGATATAATATTAATATCATTATCAACTAAAGCCATTTTAATAGCCGAATAGCCGATTGCTGTACCTATTTCTAATATATTTTTAATATTATTATCTTTTATAAAATTAGTTAAAAATTGAATTCCATCTTTCTGCATAATGGGAATATCATATTTTTTAGCATATTTTTCTAGCAACCATAACCTAAATATTGTAAACATTTTTGTTGATGCTCCGCATAAGTTTTTGAATAATATGTTTGCTTAGAATTAGAATCAAATACATTAGCTAAAAAATATAAATAATCATTATCATCAGGATAAATAACTGCTTTAATACTTGCTTCACCAGGTAATCCTCCTGGACCTACTGGTAAACCATAGTATTTATATGTATTATATAAAGAATCAACCGCTAAATCTGAATTAGTATAAGTTAATTTCCACTCATTTATAGCATAACCAATTGTAGCACAACTTTGTAACATCATACCTTTATCTAATCTATTTAAAAATACTCTTGCAATCTTAGGACGATCTTCATTTAATATTGCTTCATGTTCGACAATTGAAGCTAATGTTAATATCTCATGAACTGAATATTCTTTCATATCTTTTTTATATTTAGACAATATTTCATCCATTTTGTCTAACATTTTGTAAGTTATTTCTTCAATAGAACTATCTTTATATATTTCATAAGTAGCAGGAAAAAAGTATCCTTCCAAATTATATCTTAAATTAGTATTTTTTACTGCATCAGTTACAAACCAATATTTATTAATTATATTATTTATAACATCATCATTTTGCCAATAATTTAACAATTCTTCACTAGTATAATTAGTAACTTCACTTATATATTCTGCAACGTCTGTAATATGTTTACCTTCAGGAATTACAAAACTAGTTGTTTCAATATTACTGCTATTTTCTAATGTTTCAACTATTTTTTTTACTCCCATATTAGTATTCAATGTATAGGTACCTTTTCGTAAATTACTTGGATTAAATATTTTAATATAAATTTTATAAAAATTAATAGATCTAATTAAATTTTTTTCTTTTAATTCACTTGCAATCGATAAGTAAGTACTATTTTCATCAACATCAAAAGTTATTTCATTACTTTCTTTAGTTGTCGGACTTATACCGATATTATAAGACACACAACTTGTAACTATTATAATACCTAAAATTACAATAGCAAATATATATATATTAACTAACTTCTTCATAATATAAAGCGAGTTTTTACTCGCTATCCTCCATACTTGATTTTACTTCTTCTTGTAATTCATTTAGTATTGTTTCAATTATCTTCCATTCTTTATCAGTTTCAATTGGTTGTAAATTTAAATCTTCACTATCTGGTGTATATATTGAAGCATATACCTTTGTATTTCCTCCTTCATCAGTTGTGTTATCAGTATAAACTATATAATTTTTATTTGTTTCATCTGATTCAAATGTAAACAATACTTCACATTCAATCTCTTTTCCATTTTCATCTATTACTTTAAATTTCATTTGTTCTTCTTTCATTATTATTCTCCTTATCTAAATATGTTTGTAATATTATTGTGGCGGCTAGTGCATCTACTTTTTCTTTTCTTTTTTTTCTCGATAAATCAGCTTTTAACATATAATTATGCGCAGATACAGTAGATAATCTTTCGTCTTGTAAAACAACTTTATAATTTAATTTTTCTAATTTTTCTTTAAATTCTAAAGTTTCTAATGCGCGTGGTCCTATGGTATTATTCATATTTTTAGGTAATCCTAAAACTAATAAATCAATATTATATTCAGATATAATTTTTTTTAATTCGATAATTAATTTATCGATATCTTCATATCTTATTGTTTTTAAGGATGTGGCAATTTCACCATTTGAAACTGCTAAACCTAATGTTTTAGTTCCTAAATCTAAACCTAGATATTTCATTTTATAAAATTATCAACTAAAACTTCTAAAACTCTAATTCGATCAAATTTAGTTATTTTATTTCTTGCTTCTTTATGACTTGATATATACCCTGGATCACCACTAATCAAATAACCGATCAATTGATTTTTAGCATTGTAACCTCTTTCATCTAAAATTTCGATTACTTCTTTAATTGTTTCTTCAATTAAAGCTTCTTCAATTTCATCAGTAGTAAATATTTTTGTTTCTTCCATAATAACACCACCTTATTACAAAATAATTGTACCAAATTTTTTTATTTTTTTCAATACATTTTAAAAGCCTATTCTAAAATAGCCTTTATTCTTCTAACACCTGCACTACTAGCCTCTTCTTTAATTATTTTAAACTTACCTAATTCGCTAGTATTTTTTACGTGTGGTCCACCGCATAATTCTTTTGATATATCACCAATTGAATAAACCGTTACTATATCAGGATATTTTTCAATAAACATACATTCTGCACCTGATTTAATAGCATCTTCTTTAGACATTTCTTTAACAGTTACAGCAATTTTTTCATTTATCCATTTGTTTACCAATTCTTCAACTTTTTGTTTTTCTTCATCACTCAACTTATGATCACAAGAAAAATCAAAACGCATTCTTTCAGAAGTAATATTACTTCCCTTTTGATGAACATTTTTATCGACTACTTGTTTTAAAGCAGCATTTAATAAGTGAGTAGCCGTATGATATTTAATTTCTTTATCAGAATCACCTGCTAAACCACCTTTAAATTTACCACTTGAAGCAGTTCTCGATAATTCTTGGTGGGCCTTAAATTTTTCTTTAAATCCTGCGATATCTACTTTAATTCCTTTTTCTTTAGCAAGTTCTTCTGTTAATTCGATAGGAAAACCATAGGTATCATATAATTTAAACGCTAAATCTTTATTTAATACTTTATCGACATTAGTTATTATTTTTTCAAATTCTCTTAATCCTTTTTCTAATGTCTTATTAAATTTATTTTTTTCTTTTGTTAATTCTTCTAATATTATATCTTTATTTTTTTCTAATTCACTATAATATTTTTTATATTTATTGATAATCATATTAGCAATAACAACTTCCCAATCATTAGAATTTATTTCTAATTTTTTAGCGTGTCTTATCGCTCTTCTAATTAATCTTCTTAAAATATATCCTTGATCAGTATTAGATGGTTTAATTCCTGCTTCATCACCTAATATAAATACAGCAGTTCTGATATGATCGGCAATAATTCTAATACTTTCAGGATTTTCTTCATAACTATATTTAGATAATGATTCAATTTTTTTAATTATATCAATCCATACGCTAGATAAATAATTATCTGTAACACCTTCTAGTACTGCTACTACTCTTTCATAACCCATACCAGTATCGACATTCTTTTTAGGTAATTCGGTTATCCCATTACTATCTTTATAATATTGCATAAAAACATTATTCCATATTTCAACCCATCTATCATCATTTGGATCAAAATTATCTGGTACTTCATCATCACTTCTAAAATAAAATATTTCGGTATCAGGACCACATGGACCAGATTCACCAGCTATCCAAAAATTATCTTCTTTACCTAAATAAGCAATTTTATTAATTCCTAAACTTTGCCATATTTTAGCAGATTCTGTATCTTTAGGAATACCATCTTCACCACTAAATACAGTAACGGCTAATTTATTAATTGGAATATTTAATACTTTGGTTAAAAACTCAAAACTATATTTTATACTTTCTTCTTTAAAGTAATCACCTAAAGACCAATTACCTAACATTTCGAAAAATGTATGATGTGTTTTATCACCGATACTATCTAAATCATTGGTTCTGATACATTTTTGATAATCAACTAACCTTGTTCCATAAGGATGAGGTTGTCCCATCAAATAAGGAATTAAAGGTTGCATTCCTGCTGTATTAAACAATACCGATGGATCATTTTCTGGGACAACAGGAGCAGATGGTATTTGTTTATGTCCTTTACTTACAAAAAAGTCAATATATAAATCTTTAAGATTCATTTTTATCACCTTCTATTATTTTAATAAATTCTTCAACTACTTCGTCGATTGTTAAATTAGTAGAATCAATATAATGTTGTTCATCTGTTCGCATTAATGATCCTACTTCTTTATGGGTATCATTATAATCTCTATTCTTTATATTTTCATATATTTCATCATAACTCATATCGATTTGTTTTTCTTGATATTCTTTAAATCTTCTTTTAGCCCGTTCATCTAAAGATGCATCTAAGTAAAATTTATAATCAGCATTAGGAAAAACTACTGTTGTTATATCTCTACCTTCCATAACAACATTATTAGAATTACCTAACCTTCTTTGTAAATCAACCATATTTTTTCTTACTTCAACGATACTTGAAATAGGTGAAACAATACTAGTTACTTCTTTACTTCTTATTTCCTTAGTAACGTCTATCCCATCTAAAAAAACATTGTTATTTAAGTCAAACTTTATATCGATATTGTTAGATAATTCAATAATTTTTTCTTTATCTTCTAAATTTAAATTGTTTCTTAACGCTTTTAAAGCTACGCAACGATATGTTGCTCCGGTATCAATATTAACTAAATTTAATCTTTTCGATAAAATACTGGCAATAGTTCCTTTACCACTACCTGCAGGTCCATCGATTGCTACTATCATTTTATACCTCCTAAAACTTTTTCTACTTCATTTATCAATACTTCTTTTTTTGGAATATAATACGTATATGTTTTAGCAAAAACATTGTTCTCTAAACCACCTAAAGCATATTCCATCATAACTTCTTTTTTACTTTTACAAAGAATTATACCAATAGGTTTATTATCGTATTCATCATTAATTTCTTCATTATAATAATTTAAATACATATTCATTTGTCCTGCATATTCTGGTTTCATTTGTCCTACTTTCAAATCAATTAAAACATAACATTTCAATATTTTATTATAAAATACCATATCAACATAATAATGATTATTACCTAAAGTTATTCTTTGTTGACTTCCAACAAACATAAAACCTTTACCTAATTCGAGTAAAAAATCTTCCATATGTTTTATTAATTTTTTTTCTAAATCTTTTTCTAACATTGGTTTAGTTTCTTTAATATCTAAAAATTCAAATACATATGGTTCTTTTAAAATATCTAGAGGATTATTTAAAGTTTGTCCTTCCTTAGATAATTTATAAACTATTTCTTTATTTTCTTTACCACTAGAAAGCAATAATCTTTCAAATAAAGAAATATCAATTTGTCTTTTTAATTCTCTAACACTCCAATTAGAATTAATACATTCTTTTTCATAAAAATTTCTTTCATCAGCATTATCGATACTTAATAATTCACAATAATGTGACCAACTCAATTTAACAGACACTGTCTGGTATTTTGGATAAGTTATATAAAATTTTCTCATATATTGCAAATTCGAAACTGAAAAGCCAGAGCCTAAAATTTTTCTTAATTCTTTGGATAATTCTTTTAGTATTTGTCTACCATATTCCGCTTTAATATTACCATTTTGTTCATTTTCTACGATAATTCTTCCAACATTCCAATAAGCTAAAACCATAGTATTATTTACTTCATAAGCTATTTTATTTCTACTATTAATTATTACATCTTTTATTTCATTAATAATATTGTCATTAACTAAGTTCATCAATCCCTCCTAATATTTTTAACACCTCATCTTTTGTATTATTAATAACATAATCAAATTTATAATCATCTAAATCTGTTTCTGTTATATGATTTTTTTGTTCTAATGTTAAATCATTATCTTTACCATTAATTCTAATCGTCGTACATTTAAATAATTTTTTAGGAATGTCTATTTCTTCTTTTAATCTAGCATCAGTTACAATAATAACATCAAAAAAATAACTATACACTTTAATATCTTCCATAACTCTTCTAATTAATAATTCTTTATCGATTTTCTTAATTAAATCAATTCCTAATGATTGCAATAAATCTCTTGGCTTAGTTGCTTCTTCTCCATCCCAATTAGTCATTTTTTTAACATATTGTTTTAAATAATATGCATAAGAAATTTGAATACTATTCTTATAATAATCACTTATAATATCTGCAACATAATTTTTACCACTTTTAGCTTTACCTGATAAAATAAATATTTTTGGATTCTTATTAATATATTGCATAAAACCACCACATATAGTATAACATAAAAACCTAATATTTATCTATTAGGTTTTAACTAAAATTCAAAAAATCATATTTATCATCAAAGAAATTAACTAATTCTTTAATTGCTCCTATTAAAGGAGTTGATATAATCATACCTAAAATACCAAAGAAATGACCAAATATCAACAAACCAACTATTATAGTTACTGGACTTAACTTAGTTGTCTTACTCATTATTAATGGTTGGAAGAAGTTGCCTTCAATTGTTTGAACAATAACAATAAATATTAAAATTGCTATACCTAAAGGTGTTGATTGAGTTAATCCTACAAATACCGCAGGAGCACCACCAATATAAGGTCCAGCATAAGGTATAACATTAGTTAAAGCACAAAATAAAGCAAATAATAATGGTGCTTTTAAACCAATAAATGAAAAGCCAATCGCCGTTATAACAAATACAACTGTACAATCTAATAACGCCCCATTAACAAATCTTTTTAAAGGTTTATTAACTGCTGATAGACATCTTTTAGTTTCATTACGATATTTTTTAGGAATTAAAGTATATAAAGTATCGATATTATCATCAAAATCTAATAATAAGTAAAAGCCAATGATTAATCCAATACCAAATACTCCTAACCAAGAAAATATTGCTTTTATTGATACCATTAACATATCAGGTAATGAATTAGCTAAATTAGTTGTTGTTAACTCTAATTTTTTAAATATTTCATTACGCATTGCTATAGCATCAAAACCTTCAATATCTTTAACATTACTTAAAATACTATCGATCCAATTTTTAGATGTTTCATATAATGAAGGAATAGTTGTCGATACAAAATCATTTATTTGTTCTGATAAAAGCGGTACTATTGCATAAATAATTAAAAATATTATTCCTAAAAATACGACATAACACAAAATAGTTCCAATTAATCTTCTTATACCTTTTTTATCTAATTTAGTTACGATTGGATCAAATAGCCAAGCTATAAATACCCCAACAAATAAAGGAGCAATTATTTTTAAAATCGATATGAAAAAAGGTAATATTTTTAATTCTTTTATTAACATAATTATAGCGTATAAGCCAATTATTATTAATAAAATAAATAATATTTTAAATATTTTATAAGATAAGGAAATTAAATCATTTAATTTTGAATAATTAATTTCTTTTTTCATAGTATCACCCTTTATACACTTAATAATTCTTTTTCTTTAATACTTAATTTTTCATCAACTATTTTATTATATTTATTAATTAATTCTTGTATTTCCTCTGTACAATATTTAATATCATCTTCAGGTACTTCTAACTTTTTAGCCTCGTTATTAGCATCTTGTCTTATATTTCTTAAAGCAATTTTAGCCTCTTCAGCAATATTTTTAGCTTGTTTTACATATTCTTTCCTTGTTTCTTCAGTTAAAGCAGGAATGTTTAAAATAATTACTTCACCATTATTATTAGGCGTTAAGCCGATATTTGCTTCATAAATTCCCTTTTCAATAGCATTTAAACAACTTCTATCAAAAGGTTTAATACATAATTGTCTTGCTTCAGGTATTGAAATATTGGCTAATTGTTTTAAAGGTGTATCAACACCATAATAATTGACTACAACGCCATCTAACATACTAGGATTTGCTCTTCCTGCTCTAATATTAATTAATCTTTTTTCTAAAGATTCAATTGCTAAATCCATTCTACTTTCTGCTTCTAATAAAATATCATCCATAAATTTTCTCCTTTAAATTTTTAATTCTTTCTTCATAATTTCCACTAGTAATATAACTTCCAACCACTACGATATCAGCATCACTAACATATTTAATTGTATTATCGTTAATGCCCCCATCTACTTCAATTACATAGTCGCCTTTTAATTCTTTTAATTTTTTTATTTTATCAATACTATTCATAATAAATGATTGCCCACCTTTACCTGGTTCAACACTCATTACTAAAACTAAATCTAGATATGGTAAGTAAGGTATTATCTCTTCTACTTTAGTAGATGGTTTAATCGATAATCCAACTTTAATATTAAACTTTTTAATATAATTAATAACACTTAATATATCAGCACCAGTTTCATAATGAAATGTGATATATAAAGGATTTAATGTTTTATATTTATCAATATATTTATAGACATCACTAACCATTAAATGAATATCAAGTGGTTTAATATGTGGTACCTCTAAAACTTCGTTTTTATTATCAACAAAAATACCATCCATTATATCCAAATGAAGATAATCAATATCACATTTAACTAATTTATTTACATTATCGATATTATCTATTGTTAAAAACGATGCAGATATTTTCATATTTTTTCCTTTCTTATTAATTTAATATAATTATTATATCTAGATTCTAATATATCTTTATTTATTCTTCTTTTTATTTCACAATCGTCTTCTTTATCGTGCATACAATCTTTATAAGCACATTTATCACGATATAAATTAAATTCAACAAAATTATCCCTTATATCTGATGGATTCATTTCTCTTAAATCTAAACTAGAAAAGCCTGGTGTATCCGCACACCACCCATCTAATAAATTAATTAAACTTACGTGACGAGTGGTATGTTTTCCTCTACCTAATGCTTTTGATATATCGTTTGTTTTTAAATTTAAGTTACTATCTAAAATATTTAATAAAGTTGATTTCCCTGCCCCTGATTGTCCAGCAAAAACTGTAATTTTATCTTTAAATATTTTTTTTATACTTGCTTCTTTGTTGTAATAAACTTGATAACCAATACTTTGATAATATTTTTTTATCTTATCGATATGAGCTGTATCTTCTAATAAATCTAATTTAGTAAAACAAATAATTGGTTTTATATTATTAAATTCGATTAGACACAATAATTTATCTAATAAATATAAATCTAAATTAGGTTCTTTAACACTTGCTACTATTACCGCTTGATCAATATTAGCAATCGGTGGTCTAATTAAACTATTTTTTCTAGTTTTTATATCTAAAATAATTTTTTTATTATTATCAAATACGACATTATCTCCTACTAAAGGAGTAATTTTTAAGTTTCTAAATTTTCCTCTAGCATTGCAAATATATTCTTTATCACTTAAAACTGTAAAAGCGTTACTTATTATTTTTACTATTTTGCCTTCCATTATTCTAATCCTTCTGGTACTTCAGTTTGTTGTGATGGTCTTGTAACAGTTATTGTCAATGTTGAACCACTTATTACTTCACCTGTTCTATCTTGTTTAATAATTGTATCAGCAGGATATTCATCACTTGTTTGATATTGAACAGATAAAGTTATATCGTTTTTATCACAAAATTCTTGAACCATATCGATCGTGTAATTTTCAGTAACAAAATCTGGATATTCGACTGTAAATACTGCATAATATAAGAAGATTGTATCGCCTGGTTCGAGTTTAGAATCAACTACGGCACTTTGTTCTACTATTTGATTTTCTTTATATTTGTCTTGATCATCTTTGGCTATTTTTTTAGGATTTACAATAACATTTAATCCCGCATTTTCTAAATTAGTTTTAACCATTAAATAGTCTTTACCTGTATAATCTTCAATCGTTATACTGTCACTTGCTTTAGCAACAATAATCGTTACTTCCGTACCTTCTTTAACCGTTCTTCCTACTTGCGGATTAGTACCAATAACTTTACCTTCTTCTATTTCATCATTTTCTTTTTCTTCAACATCACTAGCCACTAGTAATCCTAACTCTTTTAATTTACTTTCGGCTTCGACTACTGTTAAATTACTAACATCAGGAATCGTTACATCAGGTACTGATACTAATTTAGGATATATTATTATAAATAAACATATCAAAGCAACTAAACTTGCAAATATACCGCCAGTTATCCATAATAATTTATCTTTTTTTGATTTTTTCTTTTGTTTAGGCACATCATCAACCTCCTCATGCTTCTTATCTAATCTACTTAAATTAGGCATTACTTTCGTTTCCTCTAATTCATGTTCAGGATATTTATATACTAATTTTTTTTGATTTAAATTTTCTTCCATTAAACAAGATTTGATATCATCGTACATTTCTCTAACTGAATCATATCTATTTTTAGGATTTTTTGCACACGCTCTTAATACGATGTTTTCAACTGATTGTGGTATATCAGGATTTTGTTTACAGATAGAAGGAATCGGTTCTTTCATTTGTTTAATTGCTATTTCAACTGCATTATCACCTTTGAAAGGTACCTTGCCCACTAATAATTCATACATTAATATACCTAATGAATAAATGTCTGATTTAATAGTTGAGCCACTACCATTGGCTTGTTCTGGCGGTAGATAATGAACTGATCCCATAACTGAATTAGTTTGCGTTAATTCATTACTATTTAAAGCCATCGCAATACCAAAGTCCATTATTTTTACTCGACCATCATCTAATATCATAACATTTTGAGGTTTGATATCTCTATGAATTATATAACTATCGTGTGCACACATTATCGCACTCGTTAATTGTGTCATAATATCGATTACTTCTGGTAGTGTTAAAGCACCACGTTTTTTTACTAAACTTTTTAAAGTTTTACCTTGAACATATTCCATAACGATATAATATCTACCATCATCTTCCCCAACATCATACATTTCGACAATATTAGGATGATTTAATTTACTAGCTGATAGCGCTTCTCGTTGAAATCTTCTTACAAATTTTTCATCATCAGCTAAATCTCCTCTTAACACTTTAACAGCAACATTACGATCTAAAATTGTATCTTTGGCTAAATAAACATTTGCCATACCACCTTCACCAATAGTTTTGATAATTTGATATCTATCGTTTATTTTATCCCCTTTTACAATCATTTATTTACACCATCCTTTAAAAATGCAACTGAAATATTATCTGTTCCCCCTCTATTGTTACATTTAACAACTAATTTTTTTAATCGATCATCTAATGAAATATCATTATCAGTTAATACCTTAGCAATTTGTTCTTCATCTAACATATTAGTTAAACCATCACTACATAACATAATACCATCGACATCTCTTTCAACATCAAAAATATCCATTTCTACTGTACTAGTAGCACCTAAAGCTCGCATTAAAACATTTTTTCTTGGATGTTCTTTAGCTTTTTCTAGTGATAATTCGCCTGATTTAACTAACAAATTAACCAAAGTATGGTCATTAGTTATTTTTTGTAATTTGTTTTTCTTTAAAACATAACCTGATGAATCACCAATATTACCAAATAATAAGAAATCTTTGGTTACGATTGCTAAAACTATCGTTGTCCCCATACCAGAACTTTCTTTATGTTCACTAGTATATTTATATAATAAGACATTAGCCTCACTTACAATTTCTTTAATAAAACTAATAGCATCTTCTTTAGTTCCTACTGAACTTATTTTTCTAAATCTATCACCGATATGAGAAATAGCAATACTAGAAGCAATTTCACCACCACAGTGTCCCCCCATACCATCGGCTACCGCTAATAAAACTTCCCCCATCTTATTTTCATTTATAATAACACTATCCTCATTATGGTCTCTTACTTTTCCTGTATCAGTTATATATGCATATTCCATATTATTCCTCCTTGTAATTGGCTCTTAACTGTCCACATGCTGCACTTACCTTTTTACCAAATTCTCTTCTAATTGTTACGCCAATATTATTTTTTTTCAAGGTATCATAAAATTTTAAAATAGTATCTTGGTCACTTTTTTTAAATTCAATGTGACTAGTTTCATTATAAGGTATCAAATTAACGTAACAATTCATACCTTTTAATAATTTAGATAATTCTATAGCATTTTCATATCTATCATTGATACCTTTCAATAAAATATATTCGAAAGTTACTCGTCTATTAGTTACTTTAATATATTCTTTTATCACTTTCATTAAATCATCTAATTTGTAAACTTTACTTATCGGCATTAAATCCTGTCTTAACTTATCATTAGAAGCATGTAAAGAAATAGCCAAATTAACTTGTTTACCATCTTTAATGAATTCTTTTATTTTAGGAATTATGCCACAAGTAGATACTGTTATATGTCTACTTCCTAAAGCAATTCCTTTAGGTGTATTAATAATATCGATAAAATTTATAACATTTTCATAATTATCAAATGGCTCACCGATTCCCATTAAAACTAAATGGGATATTCTTATATTTAAATCTTTCTCTATTTTAAGTAACTGTAAAACCATTTCACTAGTATTTAAATTTCTAACTTTTTTTAGTCTTCCACTTTCACAAAATCTACACCCCATATT
>CALVYO010000020.1 GCA_944372275.1 uncultured Bacilli bacterium | reverse complement strand
GATAAATCTTTTTCAATAGTAACTTTACAAGATAAATAAGTATGGGCTAAAGACTCGATTTCTTTTGCTTGTTTATACCCTATTTCAAAAGCAATTAAATATTCATCTTTCAAATATTTATTAACATTTTTTAATATTTGTTCATAATAATATAAACCGTCATTATCTGCATATAAAGCAAGATGTGGTTCGTTATTTTTAACTATGTCCATAATTTCTTCATCATAAGCAATATATGGTGGATTACTAATTATTAAATCATATTTTTTATTTAATGGATTTAACATATCTCCTAAATAAAAATTAATATTAACTTTATTGTTAAAAGCATTTTTTTTTGCTATTTCTAAAGCATTATTAGAAATATCTACAGCATCAATATTACTATTTAAATTTTTAGCTAGTGAGATAGCAATACATCCACTTCCTGTACCCAAATCAACTATATCTAAATTTTTTTTATTTTTTAATTTTTTTATTACTCGATCAACTAATTCTTCTGTTTCAAATCTAGGTATTAGAACATCTTTATTTACTTCGATAATATTACCATAAAATTCAACATTACCTACAATATATTGAACTGGTATTCCTTGCTTTAATTTATTAATACCTTCTTCTAATTTATCAGAATCTAAATATTTTTTTAAGTATTCAATATCAGTCAAATTATTCTCCTCTTAATTTTCTATTTTGATCTTCCACTATTAAAGCATCGATTACTTTATCAATATCCCCTTGCATTACTCTATCCAATGTATTTAAAGTAAAGCCAATACGATGATCGGTTACCCTATTTTGTGGATAATTATATGTTCTTATTTTTTCTGAACGATCACCTGTACCAATTTTACTTCTTCTTTCTTCACCCATCTCTTTTTCTCTTTCTTGCATTTTTAAATCATATAGACGAGCTTGTAATATTTTAATCGCTTTTTCTTTGTTTTTAATTTGACTTCTTTCGGTTTGAGAATAAACAACTATCCCCGTTGGAATATGCGTAAGTCTTACAGCGGAATCGGTTGTATTAACGCCTTGACCACCACAACCACTACTTCTAGTTATGTCGATTCTAACATCATTCATATCTAAATCACAATCTAATTCTTCGGCTTCAGGCATTACTAAAACTGTTGCTGTTGAAGTGTGAACTCGACCTTGCGTTTCGGTAACTGGTACTCTTTGGACACGGTGTGCCCCTGATTCATATTTTAATTTTGAATAAACATTTTCGCCTCTTACGATAAAACTAATTAATGAATATCCACCTGCTTCTGATTTTTCTTCTTCAACTATTTCAATCTTCCAACCATTTCTTTCTGCTAATTTTTTATACATATCAAATAAATCACCAGCAAAAATATTGCCTTCATCACCACCAGCGGCACCTCTAATTTCAACGATAACATCTTTACCATCGTTAGGATCCTTTGGTAATAACATAACTTCAATATCTTTAGTTAGTTTATCTAGTTTATTTTGATTATTTTCTAATTCTTCTTTTGCAAATTCTCCTAATTCTGGATCTTTTACCATTTCTTTTGCATCTTCAATATCTTTAGTTATCTTTTTATATTCTTGATAAGCATCATAAGCATCTTTCAAACTTGCTTGTTCTTTTGATAAACTAGTTGCTTTTTTAATATCTGATACGTTTTCTGGTTTCATCAACTCTCTAGTTATCTCATTATATCTATTCTCAATAGCAGTTAATCTTTCAATCATAATTTTCACCCATTTCTCAATATAAAATTATACTATATAATTAAATAAAATTCAAATAATTGTTGGTGCGAAAACAGGAAAAATATTTCGCAATATTCCGAATAATATAGTTATAATTGCTAAAGTAATATAAAATCGATTAGAAAATAAAATACATTGTTTATTTAAAAGCCAACAATAATACTTTTTAATTCCAATAAATGTAAATATAGGTAACAAAATAAAAACTAACATATTATACCGAAATGCTTGCATAAAGTCTAACTTTATTATTGCTATTAAACATCTTGTTATGCCACAGCCAGGACAATATAATCCTGTTAATTCATGAAATATGCAAGGAATAAATATATTAATCTTAGTATATAAGAAAAAAAAAGAAGTGCAAAGTAAAATAACTATTAAGCTTATCATAATTTTTATCTTAATATTTTTTACCATATTGCCAACTCCTTATTTTGCTTGATTTGCTACTTCATTAATTTCATTTTGCATTAAGCAATAATTAACTATACCTAATCCAATAAGCCCTAAAATCAAATATAATATTGAATTATCTGAAGCATGCAAGCCACGTTTTGTTTTTCCATCATATAAAGTTTTTCCCATTTTATAATTCCAATAGATACCATAAATTCCACATGTAATTAAAGTGAATAAAAATGCTTTACCTCCAGAAAAACTACGATCCTCATTAATATATGCAGCATCATCTGTAAGATTTATAAACCAAACAATTCCATAAATACCACATGTTAATAATGATAATATAATCGCAACCGCAATATTCTTCTCCTTTAACATATTACTCCTCCTTAATATAATAATATCATTTTTTTTACTTATTGAAAATAGTTTTATTTATATTTATTAATTATTGTCATAAATTCGTCATTTATTTGTTGTAGTCTTTCTTTAGTACTAGCTTCAAATCTAGCACTTATTATAGGACCTGTATTAGAAAATCTAATTAAAGCCCATCCATCTTCAAATTCAACTCTTATTCCATCGATGTCATTATATTTATAATTTTTAGATATCGCATATTTTTTTACTTCTTCAACTGCTTGATATTTTTTTTCTTCGGTTGTATTAATTTTCAATTCATCAGTTGAATAATATATATTTATATCATTATATAATTCATCTAAATTTTTATTACTATTGGATAATAGTTCTATCATACGTAATCCAGCATACAATCCATCATCAAAACCATAAAATCTATCACCAAACCACATATGACCAGAATATTCACCCGCAAAATCCATTCTTTCTTCATGAAATTTACGATACATGTAAGAGTTACCAGTTCGATACATAATATGTTCATAACTTAATTTATTTAACTCATCTATTAATGATTTAGAACATTTAACATCATATAATGCTTTATTAACTATTTTATCTTTTAAATAGCGATACATCATTATCATATAAACATCAGAATTAATTATATTACCTTTATTATCGATTATTCTTACTCTATCACCATCAGCATCCATAGCAATACCAATATCATAACCTAATTCAACTACTCTTTTTTGAATATCAACTAAATTAGAGCTTATTGATGGATCAGGATGATGATTAGGAAATGTTGGGTCACTATCACAATATAACAAATCATAAGTTATATTTAACTTATCTAATATATCCTTTAAAATAATAGATACTGTTCCATTACCACAATCAAATACTGTCTTAATATTTTTATTAATCTTTAAATTACTAACAATTAAATTGATATATTCATTTTTAATATCGTAATTAGATAAAATGCCACTACCTTTTACAAATTCATTTTTATTAGTAAAATCTCTAAAAGCAATTATCTCTTCACCTGCTGCATTACCATTTTCATCAAATGAAATTTTAAATCCATTATGGTTACTTGGATTATGAGAAGCCGTAATCATAATAGCAGCCCACTTATTTAAATGTTGTCTTGCGTAATAAAGCATAGGTGTTGTAACTAAACCTAAATTAGTTACATTAACACCTGTTTCTAATAATCCTTTAATTAGATTATCAGCTAAATTAGGAGAAGATAACCTATTATCATATCCTACTAATACTTCCTTCTTTCCTTTTAACTGTACATAACTACCAAAACTTTTGCCTAATATATAAGCAGTTTGATCTGTAATTTGTTCGTTATAAATTCCTCTTATATCATATGCTCTAAAAATTGTTTGATTAATCATAAATTCCTCCATATCTCTAATAATTTAGGACCAAAAATCATAATACCAATTACTACTGAAACTATTGCAACTACTAATACCGCACCTGCTGAAGTATCTTTAGCTAATTTAGCTTTGGGATTAATTTCTGGCATACATATATCAATTGCAGTTTCAATTGCTGTATTCATTAATTCTAAAGTAATAACAAAACCAAATAATAAAATACATATTAACCATTCTGTTTTATTAATATTTAAAATAAATCCTAAAGCAATAACTAATAACATTACCATAAAATGAATACATAAATTTCGTTCGTTTAGTATATTTACTTTTATACCTTGAAATGCATAATAAAAACTTTTAAATAAAGATGGTTTTGTTTTCTTAAACTTCTTCTTAAACATATACTCACCTACTAATATAAGTATACACATTAATTGTTTAAAAATCAATTATACATATTAAAAAAATCTAAATTGTCTTAGATTCTTTTTTTTCTTTTACTAATGCTTTTTCAAATTGCATAGTTAACATAGTTTTCGAAAAACAAGCGTTCTTCATTGCTTCTTCCAATTCATTTTTTTTCATTTTTGACCAATCCAAAGTATAATTTGGGACATTAGCATCGACAAATTCTCGCATAAACTCTCTTATCGTTCTACAATTGTCCTCTCTAAAAGGATATATAGTTAACAAATCGTAGTAAAATTGCGCTAAAAAAATAGCATAGTCTTGTAAATTATGACATTTTTATGACTTTCTATTTTAACATTTACAATTTTATCTCTCCTATTTTTTTATATAAATTTTTTCTTTTTTCAATTCTTTGCTAAACACTTTTTTTATGCACTCTTCACTAACATTTAATCCTTCTAATTTAATACTTGCTAATGCTTGCTTAATTGCTTGTTCCTTTTTTGACATACAACCACCTACATAACTATATTATATCATTAAATTAAAAATGTGTATCATAAATCAATATAATATCGACATAAAAAAATGTGTGGTAATTAATAATAGTATCCCATTACTAGATTTTTTAAATGAAGATATTAAAAAATTAAATGAAAAAAATTATTTTATAGATTCTGAAATATTAATTATATATCCCGCTAGACTAACTCCTAGTAAAAAGCAAGAAAAAATTAGCGCATTAGCAGATGTATAAAACAAGTGTGTGGAAAAAGTATTAAAATAATATTTTGTGATTTTGCTAGTTTAGATATAGATTCTAAAATATATAAAAATAAAATTATAAATGAAGGAATAAAATATGGATTAAATAAAAATGATATTATATTTACTAGCGATTATGGTTATAATAATGGTTTTCCAAGAAAAGCAGTTATAGAGTTGTTTGGCTTATCAAATTTATATATATGTCCATCATTTTCTGAATCGTTTGGTCTAACTATTTTAGAGGCAGCATGTAAAGGTAACTATTTAGTTTTAAATAAAAAAGTTCATGCTTTAGAAGAACTTGGTAAAAATTTAAATGCTTATTTTATGAATTGGGATGCAAAAAATAATGGCTATGACACTATAGAAACATATCATCCTAGTGAAAAACAATATTACTTGGATAATGCAAAAAAAATAATTAATAATTTATTTAATTCAATATTATATTCTAAAACTAAAGTAAGAACTGAATATAGCAATAAAGCAATATTTAAGAAACAAATCAAACCTTTATTAAAATTAAAAAAGTATGATTAATTTCATACTTTTTTAGTCTTCTATTTGAACATATTTCTTTTCAGTAATTTGTTTTTGTTCTTTTTTAGGAATTGAAAGATTTAAAGTACCATTTTTAAATGATGCTTTAATATCATCAACTTCAACATTATCACCTACATAGAAACTTCTTGAACATTCACCAAAATATCTTTCACGTCTAACAAATTTACCATGTTCTTTTTCTTCTTCATTTTTATTCATAGTAGCACTGATAGTTAAATACCCATCATCAACAGATATTTTAATATCTTCTTTATTATATCCTGGTAAGTCAATCAAAATAGAATAATTATCCTTATGTTCTTTAATATCAGTTTTCATTATTTTATTTTCTGTATAATCTAAATCTCCAAAAATATCATCTAACAAATTAAATTCATTTCTTCTAGGTAACATCATCATATATATCATCTTCCTTTCTTAATGTGTTATACGAATTTGATAGCACAAATATGAATAATTATACCTTGTAAGATTTCTTCTTACATTATTAATTATAACACATTTTTTAGCAATTACAACAACAGAGTGCTAAAAAACATAATTTCCCATATTCTATTCTAAATAATTAATATATTTGATTTGTTGTTTTTCAATCAATTCATAAATGCTTAATTTATCATCATTCACATTAACATTATTTAATTTAATAGCTGTTATTTGATTATTATTATATGTCTTATAATAATAAATTCCTTTTGTTGTATTAATACAGCAGGAATAAGTAGTTATATCATAATTATTGTTTTCGGTTATAACACTCCCTTTTACCATAGAAACTGAATCTAAAATATGAAAAAATTGTGTTACCGAACTTTCCTCATCATCATTGCAGACAGAATTTAATTTATTAAATGAAGCGCGAATAAACCTCGAAGAAGATGAATTATCACCTGGTAATCCGATTGCTCCCATACCTTCACTATAATTAAATAAATTTATTTTATCTGAAAAAGTATTTTCGCTATTTTTAGGACTCAAATTAATATAATTATTTATATTAGTTAAATGATAAGAAAACTGTGGATTATTAGTTAATACTCCTATTTCATTATCATATACTTTTAATCCTTCTTTTACTTGTTCAACTACAATACAATCTTTGTCATCGCTTATCATCCAATGTAAGGAAGCGAGAGGAAAATTATCAAATTTAACATTAGTTATATTAATGTCATTTATAACTTGTTTTACTTCTTTGACACTTTTAAAATTACCTAAAATATATAAAATAAATTCATAAGGTGCCAAATTAATTTTATTTTTTATAGGTTCGTTATAATATGCATTATTAGGAAAATATAGTCCAGCCATAGCTAAACCTTTTTCATTAGCAGCTTCAGCATATAAAGGATAATCATTTGACACAGTAGCCATACCTATCATTGCATATTTTATTTTTATATTTTTTGCATTATAATTTCTAGGTGTTATAACGACTTTTTCATTAAATCTATATTCTAAATCTAAGTTTCTTCCAAAATACTGATCTTTTGTTTTTAAATTAATGCATGTACACATATTATTCCTCCATTATATTGCATTATTTTATATTATATGTAATTTATAAAATTCTGCTTTAATTAATTTATCACGTTCTAAAGCATTCATTTTATTATCTTTAAGTTTTGAATCTGCATTTGTTCTAACTTCATCTTCTTCAACTGTAATAAGATCAATAGTTTGAACTTTTTTAACATATTCTGTTAATTCATTTAAAAATTTTTTTGTTCCTTTTTGACCTTTTATTTTACTTTTTAATAATGTAAGAACTTTTTTATTAGATGGATTATGATCAAAGTGAAAATATTTACCATTTTTCTTTCGATTTACAACACCTTTAGCATTGTTGAAAAATAATTTATGATATTTATCATAGATAATTTTTTTAGAAATTGTAACATCATTATTAATTTTTACTATTGCACTTCTATCTTCATCTGATATTAGATTAAGTAATAATTGGTATGCCCTCTTGCTTATTCTGTAACTTAAAAATTTATCGCTTAATTGTGTCCATGTAGAACATAGAGTTGAATTTCCTCCTCCTCCTGTAACAAGTTTCTTATTAAACTTTTCATCAGTATAATATGGAGAAAATATTTGATAGAAGAGCAAGGCTGTATCTTTAATCCATTCTTCATTAATATTTTTTTTCATAACTACACCTCAAATTATCATTTTAACTCATCATTATAATATTCTTTTAATGATTTTTTATCAGCAACTATCTTTACGTGAATTGCTATCGTTGGTTTTAATTGTTTAACATCTTCTAAACTAAAGTAATAGTAATCATCTTTTTGATTAATTTTTTCAATATTTACAAATAAAAGGTTGTTTATTTTTTTACCTGTAATATCTCCACCAGTTCCTCTTCCAATTCTATTTTGCATATTTTTTACGGGTACCAACGCATTATTTCCAATAATTTTCCCACCTATATTAGATATTGAATTATTTAAAAAAATTGGTGTAAAGACTTTCCCTGAATTTTTTCCAGCTGGTCTAATTTCAGATCCTACAGTAGATATAATATCTAAATCATCTGTTCCATCAACACAATCAATAGTAATAGCTAATAAATTATTATCTTTATCTAAAGTTATAAGAGTATCAATATCAAGACTTGTAAAATAACTTCTTAAAATTTCTTTTTTAGTTTCTTCATCAAAATCATTATAATTGATAGTAGTACATTTAGAACTATATCTAGAAAAAATGTCTGTTTCTTCATTAAATTGATTAATTAAAGGAATGTATTCTGAATTATCCCTAAAAAATTCATTATCTATTATTAATTTACCATTTTCATCATATCGTTTTATATCTCTTTCACCCGCACGTGCAAGTCTATCTTTAAATTCTAACTTAACAATATGATTATTTAAAAATAAATCAGCATCGTATGATGTAGGATTTCCGTATTGAATTAAAAAATTGTTATAATTGTTTGGATCATAGTAAATATACCTACATAATAAAGTGTTTTCTTCTGCTCTCAGATAAGGTAAAACATTTGCTGGTAATTCCCTTATATAACTGTGAAAAGAATCTACAAAACAAGACAAATTATACATATTAGCAATTGTTTGTGCTAATACACATTCAATAATTGTACCTGGTTGTAAAGCGTTTTTTGAATTGAATTGCCTTTCAATTTCAGCATATGCACCTTTAACTTTTTTTATTTTCTTAGTTATTGAAGGATCTAACTTTAAAAATTCGCTAAATGTATTTACATTTTTATAATTTTCTTTATAAAATTTTTCTATTTCTTTAACTTCTTCACCACTTAATACAGTCTTATTATCATCTGAGTAAACATAGCATAGAAATTCATTTAAAACAGAACTATTCATCATCATCACACTCCTTATCACTAAATAAAGAACTACTATGTACCTTATCAAAAATTTCAATGGAATTATTTATTCCTAATGCTTCAAAAAATATTTTATTTATTTTATTTCTATATTTGATAGGGAATTTAATATTTTCTTGATTTTTGCCAGCATTCATTTTATACACTAAATATTTTTCTTCATTATTTTGCATTTCAGTTGCAATATTATCTATTTCTTTTCTTTGCTTTTCTGTCAATTTATCATAGAATATTGGAATACTGTTTATTATTGTCAATGGACAATTAATTCCACCATCATATAATCGCCAATACCAATAAGCAAATGTGGAATTAAGCATACAATAAACATAATTATATTTTTTTTCATCAATTACACAAATAATTCTTTTACCATCTCGGTTTAATTCTTTTTTAGATCCAACGGTAAAATATCTACAAGTTGTAGGTAAATATATTTTTTGTCCTATATTTGAGTTAATAATATTTCCAAGTTTTTCATTAGAATTATTTTCCCAACTATCTAATATATTTAATAAATCCTTATGACATTTATAAAATGATTTATTGTGATTATTAACTGTTTGATATCTATCATTAATTAATTTATACAAATAATCATTATTTAACATTTTTTTTCGTTCTTCACTTTTGAATCTTATTAACGGACTAATTCTAAATCCGTTAATATTTTCTTTATTTTCAACAACAGTAATCGCTGCCCTAACAGAATTCCCAACATTACTATTAAAAATACCATGTTTTCTTCCATTAAATATATTCCCAGGAACATTATCAAATGAGACTATAAATCCATTATAATTATTCATAATTTGTCTTAAAGAATAAAATTTTCCACTACCTATAAAACTATATGGAGTAATTATTACAGAAGAAGAACTTTGAGTAATAATTTTTTCAATAAATGCAGAATATAATTCTTTCGAATCATTTATTACTTTAGTTATTTTCCAATTTATACCATAATCTTTTATTTTAAAATATGGTGGATTTGCTATTACTTTACTATTTTTAGGTAATTTAATTTTTTTATCTAAAAAATCACAATGTCTCACTTTTATTTTTTTTAATAATTCCTTGCCATATTTAATAGCAATTGAATATTTGCATATATCTAATGCTATTTTGTCCAAATCATATAAGTATAAATTTCCATTATTTATTAATTTAATTGTTTCATCTTTCCCAATAATTTCAAAATATGATAATATTAAATTCCCAACTCCACAACCAACATCGCAAACATTTTCACCAGGTAAAGTTTTAAGCCATTTTGCCATTACTATTGCAACATCCTTTGGAGTATAATATTTTCCCATCTCTTTTTTACTAATTTTATTAACATGTTCTAGTCCAATTTCATATAGTTCGCCAAAATTATCTATCACAAATATATCTGACTCAAATGTATTATTTAAAGTTTTAGATAGTATTGAATGCCATGTTTTATCTAAACCTTTTTTATCGATATCATTAATATAATTTTCCATTATATATTTTGCCATATCAATACCATCCTTCCCATAACAATTATACCATATAAATCTTTAATATTGTATATCAATTTTCATTTAAAAACAAGAATATTTTCTCATTATAATAATGTTGTTTTATAGTAAAAAAACTTCATCATTTTTATCTACACTAATATTTTCACTAATTAAAATAGATTCATCAACATTAGTTTTAAATATTTTTATATCATTATTTATTTTTTCCTCTGATAATTTCTAATTAAAACATTTTTTACAAATTGCATTTTATAATATAAAATCAAAAAAATGAATAAACTAAATTATTCATTTTTCATATTAATTAATTTTATTGGTCTTAATTTAACTTATCCATATAATTAAGTGTGTTACCATTAACAATTATTTTATTTTCATTTACAATTGTGAGCTCAAATTCATAATCATGTGGTTGAAGTTCTCCCATATCATCATAAGTTCCTGTTGTTTTAGCAAGTATCTTATTTCCTTTTATTTCATAAACGCCTTCTTGTAAACCAGCACCACATGCTTCTCCTAATTCACAAAATTGATAAAAATAGTTAAAAGTTCCATCTGAATTAAATTGATAACCTCCTGAAATACTAGGTGAAGACTGAGCATAATAACCTTTATATTTAATAGTTGCTTTAAGAATATCTAATATAAATTCTTCTTCTGACTTATTACCACTACTATCAACGGCAACATATTTAAGAGTATATTTTCCCACTTTATTAAAATCATATTCACCATTTATTTCTACTGATATTTTTTCGCCAGAATTATCTGTTACTACTACATCTTTTAATAAATCTAGTTTATTTCCAATTGTAGTTGTTAATTCCTTCTTATATTTAATAACTGGTTTAGTAGTATCAACAACATTAATTTTAAAAGTATATTCTTTCTCTTCATTTTTTTCATTAATATATTTAATTTTTAATTCTTTTTCTCCAAGAATAGATGTATCTATTTTAAAATTATCAGTTACAAGTTCACCATTACTAACTTTTTTTATTAAAGATAACAAATAAACTTCACTATTTAATTCAAAATTTAAATTTTCATATAATTCAATATTTGTTTTAGGTGTATTTAATAAATTATTTTTACTAAAAAATATAATAACAATTACACTAATAAAAATAATTAAAATCAAAAGTAATAAAATATGTTTTTTTATAAATTCAATAACATTAGAAAACTTCATAATAACTTCACCAACCAAAATGCTTCTATTATCAATTTAATTATACATAAAAACAATATATCTGTCAATCTTTAGTTATATTAATTATTCACACTTTAGTTATACTAATTATTCATAATTTTGCTTAAGATTTTATAAAAATCTTTCCTAATATATAAATAAAAAACTAAATATTTTTAAATTTAGTTTTATTAAATAATTATAAAGTCTTTTTTACCTCATAATTTTGTTCATAATCTTTATAATAAACTTTAATACAAAATATTGGATTTATTTTTTGATAAGATTTAAATTGTAATGAGCCAATTGGCTCATTTTTAAAACTTCCATCATTGATAAAGACATAAATATATCCATATAAACTATCATCTATTTTTACATTTTCCATAGTCATTATTGGTTTTTCTAAATAGGAATTAATATTAAAATTATATCTTAGTCCTTCACTATTCTTTTTTATGCTATCTTTAAATGCATATGCAGAAGCAATTAATTTTGAAGAAGTTAAAAATACAGCTTTATCAATGTTTTCTTTTTGGCCTAAAGAATCATGTGATTGATTTAAATTTATTTCATCTAATAATAAAGGTGACCCATGAAATAACCAATTAGGATTTAATAAATCACTATTATAAAATTCATCATTGAAATATTTCTTATTATAATAACATATTGCTTCATAAATTAAATTTTTACTAAAATCTTTACTAGACAATTTTTCTAAAAATTTCCCTTTACCTAAAGTTTCAATTAAATAACTAACTACTAAATAAGCATAACTATAACTATCATAATCGTGCATACCAAATTCATTTTCTAATTCGTCCATAGAAGGTATTTTATGTTTATGAATATAATTTTCTAATAAATATTTAATTCCTTTAGAATAAGTGCCATCTAAATATTTAGCTATACCTTCAGTTAACCATTCTGGTTGTTTACCATATAAATTATATTGAACAGCATGAATAAGTTCGTGAAATATAACTTTTTCATATTCCGCTTTACTCCACTCATTTTCACTAGGACTATCCTTCGGTTCGAAAAAATTTAAAGAGTTATCTTCATCTTTTTGACAAGCACACATATATGAAGGCATATCCTTAAATTCCCTATTTTTTAAACCATTAATTAGTTCTTCAATAGTATCATAAATATAAATATCAAAATCTAAATTTTCTAAAGTTTGGCCAAAAAAATCAAAAATTTCTTTCTTTTTATCTTCAATAATATTTTCTATTTCTTGTTGATAATTTTTATTTCTATTAAAACAATAAAACTTCATTAGTCACCTCTTATCGCTTAATAAATATTCAAATAATATAATTCTATTTTTTTTATACACAATTGTGTTATTATTATTTTTTATCATATTAATTATTTTATCAATATCATACCATTTGATACTAGATAACTCTTCTTTTTGAATTATAAAATTCTTTTCATTCAAATTACAATTGATAATATAAAATTTCGTTATAAAATTTTCTTCATATATATCGAATTTGCCGCCAGCTAATGAATATAATTCATTAAACTTAATATTTACCCCTAATTCTTCCTTTAATTCTCTTATTGCTGCTTCTTTAAAACTCTCATTTTCTTCAACGTGCCCAGTACATAATGCCCACATATTAGGATAACTTCTTTTATTTTCACTTCTTTTTTGTAATAATATTTGATTTTTATCATTTAAAATAATTACACTAATTTCTCTTTTAACCATCTTAATCTCCATTAAATTTCTTATTAAAATTATCTAATTCGTTTTCAGAAATAACGTTTTTATCATATGTAATATAAATAGTAACATTATCTTTATCATCAAAATCATAATCTGAATAAGCGCTGTTAATACCATTTACGTATAATAATTCTCCTATATCCATTTTAAGGCAATACTCACAACATAAATCATTAATTACAATTTGATATTCTTCTAATTTATTAGTTAAATGCTTATCAAATGATAAAATTGATGGTATTTTTAGTATATCTAAATATAAACATGCTTCTTTAATGATAATAATTAATGGCAATTTATCTTGATAAACAATATCTAATTTTCCTTCATTTATATCACAATTTTCTATACCTTCAATAGTTTTTAAATATTCCAATAGTCCTTTATCTAAAATTGTATCTAATTCGATTGTTATTTTATTCATAATAACCACCACCTATAAATATATCTTTATTTTATCATAAAAATATCATTCACATAAACTAATAATCAAAAATGCCCCTATTTCTAGGGGCTCAGGGGGTTTGGTTGGGCCAACTCACGTAATATTGTAGTAAGAGACCCAAGCGTGTTACCACGCAATTATAATTATAGAGAATTAATACTAATTTGTCAAGATGTTTCACAACATATTAATCTAAACTATCCAACTGTTTTAAAACATCAAAAATATATTGATATTTAGAATCTTTTTTATTCATAAATTCTAGACTATCTTCTTTAGCCTTAACGACCATTTTAAAATCTCGTTTCAAATTTGCTAACTTAAATTGCATATCACCACTCTGTCTCGTACCAAATAAATCTCCACTGCCTCTTAATTTAAAATCAGCCTCACTTATTTCAAATCCATCATTAGTTTTAGTAAGTATTTTTAATCTTTCTGCTTCTTGATTACTTATCATAATGAAATAAGATTGTAAATCATTTCGACCAACTCTGCCTCTTAATTGATGTAGTGCGGATAAACCAAATCGATAACTATCAAATACAACCATAACAGTAGCATTAGGTACATCAACACCAACTTCAATAACTGTTGTACTAATTAATATTTGAACTTTATTATTTTTAAAACGATTCATGACATCTTCTTTTTCTTTATTAGATAATTTACCATGCATAACATCAATCGTATATAATTTGCCAAATGCTAAATTCATTTTATCTTTCAATTTTTTTACGTTTTCTAATGATATTTTTTCACTTTCTTCAATTAAAGGTGCTATAACGTATACTTGATGATTTAATTTCAATTCTTCATACATTTTAGTTAAAACATCTTTAATTTCACTTTCTTTTTTTAAAATACTAATGACTTCTTTTCTACCTGCTGGTTTAGTTTTAATGCTTGAAATATCCATATCACCAAATAATGTAATAGCGTATGTTCTTGGTATTGGAGTTGCACTCATATATAAGACATCTGGCATAATACCTTTATTTTTTAAATTACTTCTTTGATTAACACCAAATCTATGCTGTTCATCAGTAATAACTAATCCTAAATTTTTATATTTGACATCTTCACTTATTAACGCATGCGTTCCAATTACGACATCAATATCTCCATTTTGCAACCCACTATAAATTTCTCTTTTTTCTTTTACTTTCAACTTTCCAGTCAACAATCCTACTTTTATATTTGGTAATAATTTAATTAAATTATTATAATGTTGGCGTGCTAATATTTCGGTTGGTGCCATTAAAGCCCCTTGATATCCACCTAAATAATTAATATATAATGCAATAAAAGACACGATTGTCTTACCACTTCCGACATCGCCTTGTAATAATCGATTCATTCGCTTATTTGATGTTAAATCAGAATATATTTCTTCGACAGATTTTATTTGATCACTAGTTAATTTAAAAGGTAAATTATCAATAAATTCTAATACTTTATTTTTATCAACATTTCTAATTAATCCATCTTGAATTTTTTTAGATTTCAAATAATTCATCTTTAACATAAATAAAAATAGTTCTTCATATTTTAATTTATTAATTGCTTGTTTAAGCAATACTTCATTATGTGGATTATGAATTTCTTTAATTGCTTCTTTTTTATTCAACAATTCATATTTGTCATTTAAATAATCTGGAACATAATCTATAACATCTTCATCAACTAATTTAATTATATTATTTAATTGACTACTGTTTATTCCTGTAGTAACGTGATAAACTGGTTCTATTTGAATATTATTGCCTAATAAACCAAATTTTATATCACTACACATAAGAATATTTTTTTTACTATCATATTTACCAAACACAGTTAGTTTAGTTCCTACAACAATTTTATTTTTATAAAATCCGCGATTAAATATTACAACATCTATTAGTTTACCAACATTTAACCTAAATTGCATTTTATCTTTATGATTTTTTAAATATGTGACAATGGCATTACTTTCTACAATACCATCAATAATTACTTTATCCACATTTAAATCTGTTCTTTTAATAATATCATACCTAAATGGATAATAAGTTAATAAGTCATAACTATTGTTAATACCTAATCTTCTTAAAATATTAGCTGTTTTAGTACCAATTCCTTTAATATTTTCTATGTCCATACACTTCACCTTTCTTAAATTATACCAAACATATTTTTGTTTGTCTATTAGTTACTTACTCATTATAATTAAAATTAATTTGAATAATCGTAGGTTCATCATCCTGTTTTGCTGTTACATATAAATGTTCATTACCATATTCATCAGTTTCTAACTTCAATATTTCAACGTCAGTAACTTCGGTTTCTAATATAGTAGTTAAAATTCCTTTGAGCATTTCTTCATTTAAATATTTTGCGCGTTTATAATGCATTTTCATTTTATCACCTCCTATTAGTTATATTAGCCAAAAGTTGGTGATTTCCTTTTTTTTATCAAAAAAAAGTTTAATTTCTTAAACTTTCAATTTCTTCTATAGTTAAACTTGTGACTTTACTAATTGTTTCTAAATCCATATTTAATTCTAACATCTTTTTAGCAGTTTCTTGTTTATTTTGTTCGATTCCTTGAGTGATGCCTAATTCTTTGCCTTGAGTGATACCTTCTTTCAAGCCTTGTTGTTTGCCTTGGATAATTCCTTCTGATAAACCTTGATTAAGCCCTTTTTCATACATTACTTCTTCATATTGTTTTTGTTCCTCTTCACGACTTATCCATTCTACTACTAATTTATCTTCATTGGCTTTTATCACATCTTCTTTAAAATTATCCACTAT
>CALVYO010000019.1 GCA_944372275.1 uncultured Bacilli bacterium | reverse complement strand
TATCTTTAAATTTGCCTAGTAGGAGGGAATGATAAAATGGATAATCGACAAAATTCGACAAATATAAACTGGTATCCAGGCCATATGGCCAAAACCAAAAGATTAGTAAAAGAACAATTAGATTTAATAGATATAGTTTATGAAGTAATAGATTCAAGAATGCCTTATTCATCTAAAATAAAAGATATCGATGAAGTAATAAAAAATAAACCAAGAATATTAATAATGACAAAATATGATTTATGTGATAAAGAAGAAACTGATAAATGGATAAAATATTATGAAGAAAAAAATTATAAAGTTTTACCAATCGATTTAGAAAACAAGCCAAATTTAAAACCATTATTCAATCTAACTAATGAATTAATGCAAGAGAAAAATCAAAAAAGAGAACAAAAAGGGTTATTAAAAAGGCGAACTAGAGTATTGATAATCGGTATTCCTAATGTAGGCAAATCCACTTTGTTAAATAGATTAGTAGGTAAGAAAGCCGTCGATGTTGGTAACAAACCAGGAGTTACAAAACAACTAAATTGGATTAGAATAAATGATGAATTAGAATTATTAGATACCCCTGGTATTTTATGGCCTAAATTAGATAATCAAACAGTTGCTTTAAATCTTGCTAGTTTAACAGCCATAAAAGAAGAAATATTACCACTTTTTGATGTTTGTACATATATTTTAAATACCTTAAATAAATATTATAAAGATAAATTAAAAGAAAGATATGGTATTAAAGAACTAACAGAAGATATAATCGATACTTTTGATATTATTGGTAAAAAAAGAGGCTGTTTAATTAAAGGTGGACAAGTTGATTATGATAAAGTAATTAGTGTTATAATAAATGATATAAAAAATGGTTATATTAAAAATATAACTTTTGATAGGATTGATGAAATTGGATAAAAATATTTTAGTTTTAGCCTATTTAGGTGATAGTGTATTTGAAATAATGATAAGAAAGTATTTAATTGAACAAGGAATCAATAAAGTAAATACACTACAAAAAGAGGCAATCAAATATGTAAGTGCGAAAGGACAATGCAGTTTTGTTACTAAATTAATCGAAAAAAACAAACTAACTAATGAAGAATTAGAAATATTTTATCGAGGAAGAAATCATAAATCTAATTCTCATCCTAAAAATACTGATATTATAACTTACAAATATGCAACAGGTTTTGAAGCAATTATCGGATATTTATATTTAAAAAAAGATTATAAAAGAATAGAAGAAATAGGAGAATTATTATGTATGTATATGGTAAAAATGTAGCAAAAGAAATTAATAGTAAAATCGAAAAAGTATATGTTGCCAATAATTTTAAAGACAAAGAAATACTTAAAAAAATTAAAGCACCAATCGTTTATGTCGATAAAAATAAATTAGATAAAATGGTCGATGGAGTACACCAAGGAATCGTTTTAAAAATTGCTGATTATGACTACAAAGATATAAGTGAATTAAATAGTGATGTTGTAGTTATGCTAGACCATTTAGAAGATCCACATAATTTTGGAGCAATCATAAGAACTTGTGAAGCAGCAGGTATTAAAGATATAATCATACCTAAAGACCGAAGCGTCAAAGTGAATAGTACCGTTATGAAAACTAGTGCCGGATGCTTAGACCGAGTAAATATTTACGAAGTTACTAATTTAGTTCAAACAATTAATTACCTTAAAAAAAATAATTATTGGATTATCGGTACAGATATGGAAGGAACTGATTATAAAAAAATCGATTATAAAGGTAAAATAGTTATAATAATAGGCAATGAAGGAAATGGCATAAGTAGATTGGTAAAAGAAGCATGCGACTTTATCGCATCTATTCCTATGCAAGGAGAAGTTAATAGTTTAAATGCCTCTGTGGCAGCCGGTATTATTATATTTGAAGCAAGGAGGTAATGATGAATTACAAAGATTTTAATGATTATGAATTATTAGATCATATTTATAGTTGTGATGAAGATGCTAACGAAATAATGATATATAAATATCGTCCTTTAACAGTTAATTTAGCTAAAAAATTGATAAAATATTGTAACGGTGGCATCGATTTGAATGATTTAATTCAAGAAGGATTAGTTGGATTAAATGAAGCAATAAATAACTTTCGTGAAGATAAAGAAACAAACTTTGGGACATATGCAAAATTATGTATCCAAAGAAGAATGTATAGTGTAGTAAAAAGTACGAGAACATACAAAAATAAAATATTAAATGAGTCAATTTCTTTAGAAGATGAAGAAGATACTAATATCGATAGATTTTTAGTAGATAATTCAAATAATCCTTCAGATATGTTGGAAGAAAATGCTTATCAAGAAGAAATATTAAAAAAATTAAATGAGCAATTAACTGATTTAGAAAGACAAGTATTTGAACTTAAAAAAAATTATTTTAATTATAAAGAGATTGCCGATATATTAGAAAAAGATCCTAAAGTAATCGATAACACTATTCAACGAATAAAAACAAAATTAAAGAAAATAATGAAAGAAATATGAAAGAATATTTAGAAAAATTAGTAAAACAAAATGTGTTTCCTGGTTGTAATTACGCCATTATAACAGAAAATGGAATCGAAATGAATAGTGTAGGTAATAAATCACTTATACCTAAAATAGAAAAAAATTCAATTGATACTTTATATGATTTAGCATCTTTAACTAAAGTTATCGCCACAAATACTATTATTACAAAATTATTACAAGAAAATAAAATTAAATTAACAGATTATGTTAAAGAATATTTACCAAAGTTTAAATATAATAATATAACAATTTATCATTTACTAACACATACATCAGGATTAATTGCTGATGTTAAATGGGATAATGTTCATAATAAAGAAGAATTAATTGATTTTTTCTATAATAAGGAATTGTTTTATAAAACAGAATCAGATGTTATATATTCAGATTTGAACTTTATATTTTTAGGATTTATAATTGAAAAAATATACAATTTACCATTTGAAAAAGTAGTTTATAATGAAATCTTAGAGCCATTAAAAATGACAAATACTTGCTTTAATCCAAAAAATAAAGAAATATGTGCACCAACTGAAGTAACAGATAAAAGAGGTGTAGTAAGAGGTATTGTTCATGATGAAAAAGCGTGTATGTTAAATGGTATATGTGGTGCAGCTGGACTTTTTTCTAATATAGAGGATATAGTAAAATTTATTTTGATGATTTTAAATGATGGTAAAATAGGAAATGAACAATTTATTAAAAAAGAATATATCGATTTATGGTTTAAATCACTAGTAAAAGGAAAACAAAAAAATGTAAGATCAATTGGTTGGGGAATTGGTAAGAGCAAAACAACTGGTTGGTTATGTAGCGATAATACAATATATCATACGGGATTTACTGGAAATACTTTAATTATTGATCGAGATAATAAAATTGGCTTTATTTTTTTATCAAATCGAATTCATCCAACTAGAGAAAATAAGTTATTATTAAATCGAAGAAAATATATTGCCAATCAAATATTTAAAAAAATAAAACAAGTTAACTGACTTGTTTATTTTACTATCCAAGCATTTGGTAAATACCTTTCACCAGTATAACCAAAGCCTCTTGGATTATTTATTAATTCACCATTTATTGTTAAGGCTGAAGAACCACCACCATCTAAATTGGCTGCATTGTAAGCCCCATATTTTTCAAATAAAGAAATCATATCAGCAATCGAGATACCATTACTACCATTTGCTCCCCGGCCATCGATAACTAAAAATAAGACGATACCATCTTTTCGTTGAGCAATTCCAGTTCTATTAGCATAACCCCAACCACCATTACCACTTACTTGAGCTGATTTACCATTGACAATTAAAAATGGACCAAAAGTCATCGCATCACGCATACCATTTTTTATCGCTGTTTCAGCACTATCGGTAGTTAAAACTAAAACATTATCATTATTAAATCCAATTAAGCCACCGCCGTGGTAGTTCGGTGCTCCAACTGATACTACTTTACCGTCTTGGATGACTGTTCCTGTAGGAATTAAAACTTTATTTTTAATTGAAAAACCACTAGCATTAATAGCAACGATGGCTTCTTGTTCCTTACTTAAAGTAGATAATAATTGTCCGCCATAATTTATTCTAGAAGAACTTACTAAATCAATTCTTGAAGCATCATAAATTGCAACTAAATATCCATTGTAATCTTTTTCATCAATTTCAATTAATTTATATAAAGCATCTTCATCTCTTTCTAATATTTGTTGCTCATATATTGAATCATAATTTTCTTTAGGTGAATTATCAAAAATAATTTCTGAAGCATCTGTTCCTTCGTTTACTTCGACTAGTAAATTATCTTGCAATGCTTTAATAATACTATTATCTGAATATAAAATATTGGCAAAATACTTATGATTTCCTGTAGCCAAAGCAGTTGTTATAAACCAATTTCTAAAACTAGAAAAAGGACCATAGACAACAAATAAAAATATAACAAGACAAACATCTAAACAAATAGATATTATAGTTAATTTATTAAGTTTCATTATTATCACTTCCTAAAATATATGGCGATAAATAAGTACCATCACCACTTTTAATATTTATATTATTTTTAATATGAATAGATGGTCGAACATAATGCAGTGAATCAACAGTATCTTCGAATAACATTTTATTTTCATCGATTACAAAAATACCTAAATCATTATTAATATTTTTAGAAAGCGTAAAAACATTTCCAAAATCATAAACAAATGGTTCGGCAATCGATAATAATCCAACATAGGCTTCGATACTAGAATCATAAATTGTTTGATAATTATCTTCGATACCACCAGTATAAAAAGTACCTTTAGTAATTAAATCTTTTTCTTTAAAGTTATCATAGTAAGTATTATTTAAATAATATAATAAACCATTTTCATAATCTATATCTGCTTCATTATTATAATTACTATAAAATGTTTCTAAAATACCATTTTCATCTTTTATATATTCTTCACTTACTAATTTAATATTATTATTATTTTTTGCAACAACACGCCATAAAGTATCATTTAAAGTTAAGTATTCCCCAACATAAATATCATTTAAAGTTTGAGGTTTATGTTCGATTATTTCATAAGGATTATCGATAGTTCCATTGCCACTTAAAACTTTAGTATCGCTATTTAAAGTTATAACTGGTCTAATTCCATAAACTTCAGTGTTATCGTTTAAACCTAATTTTCCCTCATTAGAAACATACCAATATTCATCTTGATAATTATTAGTTGTCCAGAAATACTCACCATTATTTAAATAACTATTAGTGGCTCCGGCTTTAGTATAATCTTCAACACTTAATAATGTAACATCATAATTATTTGTCTTTTGACAACTGATATTATCGATAGAATTAAAACTATCAAGACAAGAATAAGTAGTAGTCATATAATTTTTATCTAACGAATTATCATTTAACCATTTTATTATTTGAGATTCATCAAAATTATCGCTATAATAAGCAAGAGAAGTTATATTATTTTCGGTTACCATAGTAATCGTATTATCTTCATTAACTTTCACAATTCGCCAAATATATCCCATAAACTTTACATAATTATTTTTTGCATCATTCGCAAATCTATAAATATTATCCTCATTAATTAAAGTAGGAATTGCTTCATATTTAATTTTTCGTTCCTTTACTTGTTCGGCTAATAATTCAGAGTAGACAATCTTTTTATCGTTTAATATTTTAAAATAAATTAACCTTCCTAAATAAAATAGACCAAAAAAAATAATTATACTTAAACTAACTAAATTAAATATTTTTTGTTTTTTTTCATTTATCATATTTTTACTCCCTCATACAATGTCATAATTATATCAAATTTATAACAAATAGACAATTACTATATTGTAGAAAATTTATTTATGTGATATTATTAATGTAAGGTGGTTCCAATGTTCGAGAAAGATAAATTAAAAGATAATACCTTATTAATTATAATATTAATTGTTGTAACTATTTTATTAATTTTAATCGATATATTAATAAATAATAAAGATGATATATTTGGTTCATTGAGTGATGATGAAATAAATATTAATCAATTAGTAATCAATGAAATAATGACTTCAAATAAAGGGGCATATGCTGATATAAATGGTAATATCTATGATTGGATTGAATTATATAATGGGTCTAGTGAAGACATTAATTTGTCTAATTATACATTAAGTGATGAAGAATCAGGAAAATCAAAATGGATATTTCCCAATGTGACAATTAAAAGTAAAGAATATTTAATAATTTATTTATCAGGAACGAACAATGAAGGATTATACGCCAACTTCGCATTAAAAAAAGAAGGGGGCGAATTAGTTACTTTAAAAAAGCCAAATGGCAAAGTAGTCGATTCAATTAGAACGGAAAGTTTAGATAAAAATAAAACAATGGCAAGAGATAGTGAAGGTAACTGGTTAAAAACATCTGAAATAACGCCTGGTTTTGATAATAATACTGAAGGTAGAAATAAATATTTGGAATCATTAAAAACTACCGAAGACTATTTAATAATAAATGAATTCTTACCAAATAATAAAGGTAATTTTAATGTAAATGGTAATTTTTTATCTTACATCGAAGTTAAAAATACTGGTAATGAAACAATAAATTTAAAAGATTATTTTTTATCTAATGACACTAGTGAACCATTTTCGTGGAAATTACCTGATGTAACATTAAAAAGTAATGAGGTATATTTATTTTATACAACTGAATTAGATAATGTTAACAATACCGATTTTAAATTAAATAAAAATTCAGGGACAATAATATTATCTAAAAATAATAAAATAGTTGAACAAGTTGATTATACCAATGTAACTGGTGGTTATGCTTATATTAAAACTAATGGAACATTTTATGAAGGCATAAATATTACTCCAGGATACGATAATAACGATATTGAAGCATTTAATAAAGAATATCGTAGTAATCCTAAAGATTTAATAATAAATGAAGTTATGACAAGCAACAATACTTATCTACCACAAAACGGCGGTAATTATTATGATTGGATTGAATTATATAATAATAGTGATAAGATTATTAACTTAAGTGATTATACAATAACTACTGATGTCGATAATATTAATCTATATAAATTAGAAGATAAAGAACTAAAGCCAGGCGAATATTATATCTTAATGGCATCTGGTGATATAAATAATAGTAATAGTAAATATAAACACGTTAATTTTAAAATCTCACCGACTGAAAGTTTATATTTATATAAAAATGGTGAATTAATTGATTCAGTATTTGTTTCAAGTGTTCCAAAAGAATATAGTTATGGTAGAAATAAAAATGGCTATTATTACTTTAAAACACCAACACCAGGTAAAGCAAATGGCTCTGGCATTAGTGCTATAGCATATACACCAACTTTTGATACCAAACCAGGTATATATAATGATATTGATAAATTAACGGTAGAAATAACTGGTTCAGGGACTATATATTATACTTTAGATGGAAGTGAACCAACGACTAGCTCTAAAGTATATGATAGTCCTATTGTTTTATCTAAAACAACAGTTGTTAGAATTATAAATTATGAAAAAAATAAAAAAACTAGTGAAATCGTAACTGCTTCTTATATCATTAATGAAAATCATACTTTACCTGTTTTATCACTTGGAATGGATCCTAGTGATTTTAATAGAGTATTAAATGCTGGTGGCTCATCTTTAACTCTACCAACTCACGCCGAATTATTTGAAAGCGATGGTTCATTTACAATTGATTGTGGATTAAAACTATTTGGTGGAAGCACAAGATATATACCTAAAAAAAGTTTTGCTTTAAAATTTTCCTCAAAATATGGTGATTCATCACTAGAATACAAAGTCTTTGATAATAGAGAAGCCACTAATTACAAATCATTAGTTATAAGAAGTGGATCACAAGATGGGCAATATTCGATGATAAGAGATGAACTTGCAACATCGATTATGGATGATTACGGTACAGTCGATGTTCAAGCCTATAAACCAGTTATATTGTATGTTAATGGAAAATATTGGGGAATATATTACTTAAGAGAAAAAGTTGATGAAGACTATATCGAAAACAATTATAATGTCGATGGTAGTTATTCTAATATATTAAGAATCGATGGCGAAGTAAAATATGGTACTCGTGATTTTTATACTAAATTATTAAACTTTGTTAAAAATAACGATATGACAAATAGTAATAATTACAACAAAGTAAAGGAAATGCTAGATATCGAAAACTATATTGATTTTTGGATAGGAGAGTTATATACTACTAATAATGATATCGTTAACTTAAGATACTTTAATAATTCTTTATTAGATGATGGTAAAATAAAAATGATTTTTTATGATTTTGACTTTGCTTTTTATAACTATAGTTTTAATTACTTAAACTGGATGCTTAATCCTGCTGGTATGGGTGAATATGGTTATGATAATACATTATTAATTAGACTATTACAAAATAAAGAATTTAAACAACTATTTTTAGAAAGATTATCTTATAATATGAATAATGTTTGGACAGATAGTAATGTTTTAAATAGATTTAATGAACTAAAAAAAATAATCGAACCAGAAATGCCTCGTAACCAAGAACGCTGGGGTTATACGATGTCTACTTGGTATAGTGAATTAGATAAATTAGAAAATTATATCAAAAAAAGAAGAAGTAATATGCTTAATAGTATTAAGTGGTATTTTGGTTTATCAAGTAAGGAGATGGAAAAATATTTTGAAGATGTATAGACATGAATTAAAATTCATAATCAATAAGGCTCATGCTGAAATGTTAAAAAATCAACTTGCTTTGATAATGGATATCGATGAAAATTCTATTGATAATACTTATTTTATTAGAAGTTTATATTTTGATGATATCAATAATAGTGCTTATTATGAAAAAGTCGATGGGGTAGAAAAAAGAAAAAAATATCGCATTAGAATATATAATTTAGATGATTCATTTATTAGATTAGAAAGAAAAGATAAAGATAGAGATTTAACACATAAAGAACAAACAAAAATTAGTAAAGATATATATAATAAAATAATTAATAATCAATTAGATGATATTGATTTATCTGATGATTTACTAAAAGAATTTGTAACTTTCATTAAAACTAAAGGATTAAAGCCTTCTGTAATCGTTGATTATAACCGAGTTGCTTATACCTATCCATTATTTGATACACGAATTACCTTTGATTCAAATATCAAATCAGGTAAATTTAATTATGATTTATTTAATAACTGTCTAACTTATGATACACTAGGTGATGATATAGTATTAGAAGTTAAATTTAATGAAATGTTACCTAAACATATTGCTTCGGTGATTATGAATGTACCAAGCGTAAGACAAGCAGTATCTAAATATGCGTTATGTTTTGAAAAGAAGGAGATTTAATTATGGGATTTTTAGATTTAATTAAAAAAGGAGTAGTTGAAGAATTTACAGGAACAATTTCAACGGGAGATTTATTTTTATCGCTTATTATTGCTTTTATATGTGCAATATTTATAACTTATATTTATAAAAAAACTTATACTGGAGTATCTTATACTAAATCATTTGTACTATCAATTATATTACTAGCAATGGTAACATCTTTAGTAATTAGAACAATTAACTCTAATTTAGCGTTATCATTAGGTATGGTTGGTGCTTTATCTATCGTTCGTTTCAGAACAGCAGTAAAAGATCCAGTTGATACAATATTTATGTTTTGGGCAATTGCTGTAGGTATTATGTCAGGAGCAGGACTTTATTTAATTACAATAATTGCTTGTGCTTTATTAGGTTTATTTTATTTAATAAGTTATTTTAAAGTATTTAAACCAACTGAAAAATATTTATTAGTCGTAAATACTAGTAAAAAAGATTCATTAGAAGTAGCCAAGATATTTGCTAATAAAAATTGTGTTTTAAAAACAGAATCTATTAAAAAAGATAAAGTAGAATTAACTTATGAAGTTATTGGAAAAGAGTTTGCTGATCAAATATTAGAGTTAGATAATGACTACATAGAAGATATTCATATGATTAATATAGATTAAATATTTTGTGATTTATTAAAAAAATATTTATTTTAAAAAAAATATGGTACAATATATATAGCAAGGTAAGTTTTAAATATGAGGAGGAATTATAATGAAAAAAAATTTACTAAATATTTCAACTTTAAAATTAACAAATAGCAAAACTGGGGGGGGGGGCATTTACTAAATAATGCCTTTACTTTAATAGAATTACTGGCAGTAATTATCATTTTGGCAATTGTTGCTTTAATAGCAACGCCAATAATATTAGATGTAATAGATGATGCAAGAAAAAGTGCGGGATTATCAGAAGCAAATATGATATTAGGGGGAATAAATAATTACTGTGCAACTGAAGAAATAAAAGTACAAATGAATAGTAGTTATACAGCAATATGTAAAAATGGGATGACCGAAGACGATGTTAAAAAAATGGTTAATTTAGGTAATGCGGATATTATAGAAATAGAGTATACTAATAAATTAACTTGGCTAAAAGTAGAAAGTAATGGAATAATTTATTCATTACAAGATAATAAAATGGTAGAAGGAGATTTAGAAAAACCAGAACCTTCATTTGCAAATGATTCGTGGTCAACGATAGTAGAAAACATTAAAAATGGCAATGCTAGTGTTTATAATGTAGGAGATACTAAAGAAGTAACATTAACAGGTACTTATGCAGGAACATATACAGTAAGAATTGCCAATAATTCAACGCCTACCGAATGTTCAACCGAAGGATTTAGTCAAACAGCGTGTGGATTTGTAGTTGAGTTTGTTGATATTATAACAACACATAATATGAATTCTACAGATACTAATAAAGGTGGATGGCCAGCTAGTGAAATGTATAGTTTTGTAAACACAGATATATATAATGCATTGCCAAGTGATTTACAAAATGTTATAATTGATACGTATACAGTTTCAAGTCACGGAAGTGGGGATTTATCAAATTTTGCATCAACCGATAAATTGTACTTACTTTCAACAAAAGAAGTATGGGGAAAAGAAGGTACAAGTGGTACTATAAATTATGATAGTGCTGAAGCTGAAACAAGACAATTAGATTATTATAAAAATAATGGAGTAACTACAGATTCCTATTCAGGAGCAGTAAAAACTTATCAAGGAAATTCAAATTATTGGTGGTTGCGCGCGGCTTACTCTAACTATAGTTATTCTTTCTACTTTGTGAATCCTTCAAGTGTTTGGAGTATCGATTCTGCTTTTATCTCGTATGGGGTGGCGCCAGCTTTCCGGATCGGATGACCGAACGGTTCAATTCGTAAGAGTTGATCTAAAACGTTAGTGAAGACAACCTAGAATGGAAACGAAAAGAAACAAGAAAAACGTAAAAAATAAAAAGATTAAGAGAAAAACAGTAAAAAATACGGAAGAAGACCCCACTAAGACCTTCCCAAAAAGGTCTTAGTGGGGAAAGTTAAATAAAAAAGGAGAATAAGATGTCAGTACCAAAATTTAAAAGAAGACCAAGTGGATTAGAATATGTTGATAATGCCTTTGAATTACAAAAAGATATAATGAATCTAGCTTCTAAATTATCGACTAGATGGGCTAGAATTTATACGCAACCAATAGATAGAATGGCTTGTTTATAAGCAGATTTAATCAATATGGATTATAATATTAATCCAGTAACTGTTGAAGATTATATAACTAGAAGATGGTTAATAATTATGTCTAGAGCAGTATTAAATGCTTTAGAAAAAAGGGTTATGGATATGGTAAGGGTATTATATATGAATCCATCTAAATGTTTTTCAAGAAAAAATGGTAAAAATTATACTAAAAGTGAAGCAATTAAAATGTTGGATAATAAGTTAGAAACATTAGGTGTCAATTATCAAAGACAATATGACTTAATTAAAGGTGTTTTAGCTTCTGACAAAAAGAAGTATGACAAAATAAAAAGGTCTGACATAAGTGATAAGGAAATATTTGAAATATTGGTTTCAAAAGGTATTCAAAGTATTTTTGGATAATCTTTTTTGAAATAGGAAAACTGATGAAAATTGCGTGGGAGTATTGTTATCTTCTTTTGGATTTCTTGCGCGCGGCTAACTCTAACAATAGTAATAATTTCTACAATGTGAATACTTCAGGTGATTGAAATAACAATAATGCTAATAACTCGTATGGGGTGGCCCCAGATTTCTGTATAAAAAGCAGAACAGGTAAAAGAGAATAGTTTCATATATAACATTCTATACTGCTTTTAGTGAGTGTTTAGTTTTTCCTTGAGAGTAAAATCTCTAAAGTGGATTAATGATGATTTTGCTAGGACGCTTCTTGTATGGTCTACCATTTATTTGTTTGGGTAGATTTCATTGGTAAAATTTCGTAACCGATTAAAACAAATTATAAAGGTTATACATTAATCGTAAATTATATTTTTTATAAATTATAATTTACATTTTAAGCTGTTGTACTAAGCAACAGCTTTTATTATTATATTAAAAGAATATATTAAAGGAGTTTGTATGAATAGTATTGAAAGAAGAGAATTAAGATATCAAAGAAGAAAAGCTAAAAGAAAAGTAGATAATGTAAGTATTGATGTATTTTGTTTTAGTAAGGTTATGTATTATGCGGATAAATGTTGTAAAGGTGTTGGATATAAGAAATCTACGCAAAATTTTAAACTACATTTATTTACTAATATTGCTACAACTTGTTATAATATAAAAAATAATAAATATGAAGTAGGTAAAACATATAATTTTAAAATAAATGAAAGAGGTAAAATAAGAAATATTGATGCGCCACATATTAAAGATAGATTAGTTCATAAAGTGTTAGCTAATGAAGTATTGAATATATATGATAGACATTTTATATATGATAATGGTGCTAGTGTTAAAGGAAAAGGATTTCATTTTACTATTAAAAGAATTAAAAAAATATTACATCATTGGTATTTAAAATATGGTAATAATGGATATGTTATTAATATTGATTATTCGAAATATTTTGAAAATTGTAATCATAATATTATAAAAATTATTCATAAAAAATATATAAAAGATGAATATTTAATTAAAGTTATTGAAGATTATTTGTTTATCAATAAGGGATTAAGTTTAGGAATTGAAATCGCTCAAAAGGAAGCTTTAATGATTCTTAATAAGTTTAGATCATTTTGTTAATAATAAATATAAAGTAGTGAGATTCATGGATGACAGTATAATTTTTATAAATAATTATAATGATACAGTTTAATTTATTAAATAATTATGTTGTTTTAGCTAATAATTTAAATATTAAAATTAATAAAAACAAAACAAAAATAAATAATATAAATAAATTTATTTTTTGTAAGTGGAAATATATATTGAATGATAAATTAGTTTTAATTCCTATTAAAGATACTATTTATAGACAAAGAAGAAAATTAAGAAAGATGTTTAAGAGTAATATAAATTATAATGAAATAGAAACAACTAAGTTATGTTTTAAAGCGTATTTAAATATTGGTAATTGTTATAAATATATAAAGAAATAGAATTATAGTAATTGTTAAAAAAGGTAGAGTTATGATAAGTACAAACATACTTATTTGAAATAACTGAATCGTTTGCATCATAGAAAATCAGCTAAATTTCAAGTTTTAAAAAAATGTCAAAAAATATATTTTTGCAAATATATTTGCAAAACTTTACAAATGTAAAAAAAAGTGTTACAATTATATTGGTGATGGAAATGATAATAAGAGAGATGTATTTAAATAAATTAATTGAAGCAAAAGATACAGAATTTATAAAAGTTATTACTGGAGTAAGAAGAAGTGGTAAATCAACATTATTATTAATGTTTAAAGATTTTCTATTAAATAATAAAATTAAAGAAAGCAATATTATATATATAAATTTTGAATCTGCTATATATGATGATATAAAAAATTATAAAGATTTATATAATTATATAAAAAATAAAATTACTAATGATAAGATGTATATATTGTTAGATGAAGTCCAAAATGTAGATAAGTGGGAAAAAGCAATTAATTCGTTAAATATAGATTTTAATGTTGATATATATATAACTGGTTCGAATGCATATCTGTTATCTTCTGAATTATCGACTTTATTATCTGGTAGATATATAGAAATAAAAATGTATCCGCTTTCTTTTAAAGAATTTTTAAAATTTAATAATTATGATGAGACAAATGTAGAAGATAAGTTTTTTGAATATATGAAATATGGTGGTCTTCCTGCTATAACATTAATAAAAGATAAACCTGATTTGGTTATGTCATATTTAAATGATATTTATAATACTATTGTAAAAAAAGATATAATCGATAGAAATAGAATAAAAGATATAGCATTACTAGAAAATATCATTAAATATCTTGCAACTAATATTGGTAGTTCTGTTTCATCAACTAAAATAAGTGATTATTTAAATAGTAATAAAATAACTTATAAATCTAATCATCAAACAATAGATAATTATTTAAATATGTTAGAAAAATCGTTTATAATGTATAAAGCGGATAGAACTGATATAAGAAATAAAACATTATTAAAAACATTAGGAAAATATTATATATCTGATATAGGAATAAGGAATATTATATTAGGCTTTAGAAATATCGATGAAGGTCATTTATTAGAGAATATAGTTTATTTAGAACTATTAAGAAGGGGATATAAGGTTAATATAGGTAAAACTGGTGATTATAAAGTTGATTTTGTTGCTGAAAATCCTAACAAAATAGTTTATTATCAAGTTACTAAATCATTAGATAATGAAGATGTTAAGTTTAGAGAATTACGAAGTTTAGAAAGTATTCCTGATAATTATGAAAAGATTATATTGACATTGGATAAAACAATAAATAAAGATTATAATGGAATAAAAATTATAAATTTGTTAGATTGGTTATTAGAAACTTAATAATTGAAATATTATATAGAGAAAAAAAATTATTAAAATTTGTAATAAAGTAAATTTTTAAAGTTTACTTTATTTTTATTAGCATATTGACAAATAATTTAATATATGATAGTATTTATGTAGACACGAAAAAGTGTTTTTATTTTGAAAAAATTTTCATATAATGTAAGAGGTGAATTATGAGTAAAAAAGATGAAAAAAACACTAAAAAAGTAACAAAAGAAAAAGTTTCAAAAAAAGACAAAAACACAAAAAAAATTAAAAAAGAAAAAGTTAAAAAAGAATCATTTTTTAAAGGTGTAGAAAAAGAAATGGGTAAAGTTCGTTGGCCATTAAAAAAAGAGATGATTAAATATTCTATCGCAACCTTATCATTTATAATTTTCTTTGGTATTTTCTTTACTTTAGGTGATTTAATTATCGCAGGATTTAAAATGTTGGTGGGATAATGGAAAAAGAATGGTATGTAGTAAACACCTATTCAGGTCATGAAAGTAAAGTAAAAGAAAAATTAGAGATGCGTGCTTCTAGTATGGGACTTGAAGATTATATCTTTAGAGTAGTAGTTCCAGAACAAACAGAAGTAGAATATAAAGATGGGGTAAAAAAAGAAAAAGTAAAAAAAATGTTTCCGGGTTATATATTAGTTGAAATGATTATGACTGACGAAGCGTGGTTTGTTGTAAGAAATACACCAGGTGTAACGGGATTTATTGGTAGTAGTGGTAAAGGGGCAAAGCCTTTCCCTTTAACGCCAGCCGAAGTTGATAAAATATTAGGTTCAATGGGAATGAGTAGATTAGATATCGCTAATGAATTGCAAATCGGTGATCAAGTTAAAGTAATTGAAGGTCCATTTGCTAATATGTATGGTAAAGTAACAAGTATTAACTTTGAAAAACAACAAGTCGAAGTTGCTTTAGATTTATTTGGACAAGAAACTAATGTTGAATTAGAATTAACGCAAATTTCTAAAGCATAAGGTATTTACAAATATAAAAAAAAGTGTTATTATTATTTCGCTATATAATTTTTTATATAGATGTGGGAGATTGATTTTAAGCGGATGATCATTATAACCACAACGCGAAAAATTAAATTTAGGAGGTGTTTTCGTGGCAAAACAAATAGCAAGTAAAGTTAAATTACAAATTCAAGCAGGTAAAGCTACTCCAGCGCCACCAGTTGGTACTGTTTTAGGTCCAAAAGGAATAAACCTACAAGAATTTTGTACAAAATATAATGATGCAACAAGAGATAAAATGGGAGATGTATTACCAGTTGAAATTACTATCTATGATGATAGAAGTTTCGATTTTGTAATTAAAACTCCACCTGCAGCTTTCTTAATTAAAAAAGCAGCTAAAGTAAAAGCAGGTTCAGCTAAAGGTAAAAATGGTATTGTTGGTTCAATTACAAAAGACCAATTAAGAGAAATTGCTGAAACAAAATTACCAGATTTAAATGCTTATACTGTCGAAGATGCAATGAAAATTGTTGAAGGTACAGCTTTAAATATGGGTATTGAAGTTAAATAATGTATGAAATCATAAGAATTATTTTAATAATAGTTATTGTTGCTATATCTTATCTTATTACAAGTTATATTGGTTTATTTGGTATTTTATTAGAAATAGTTTTATTGTCAATAGTAATATTTATTACTAATAAAAATCATAAACCAACGTTAGTAAGAACTATTATTGTAATAATATTAACTATTATTTTGATGATTACATTGATTACGATAATTAGTCTAATCGATAATTATTTGATAACATAGATTAATTCTATGTGGAAGGAAAAATCCGCTAGACCACATAAGGAGGTATAAAAATGAAGAAAGGTAAAAAATATGTTGA
>CALVYO010000018.1 GCA_944372275.1 uncultured Bacilli bacterium | reverse complement strand
TAGCATTATCACCTAAATCAAATTCAGCTCATATTGCTTTAGACAATGCCTTATTAGATATTAGAAATGGTAATACGTGGAATGTTCCTAACCATATTAAAACAACTTCAAAAGATTATAAATATCCACACGATTATCCTAATGCTTTTGTTAAACAACAATATTTACCAGATAATATTAAAAATAGAAAATATTACATTCCTAAAACAACAAGTAAATATGAGACAACTTTAAAGAGTATTTATGAAAAGTTAGAAAAATTGCAAAAAAATGATTGAGTTAATTTCAATCATTTTTATTTTATTTTAGGAACAGTTAATTCACCATTTGAAAAAGAATGATATTTTTTTTCTAATTTTGCTTTCATTTGAATTAATCTTTCGTGTTCTTTAGGTGTTAATATTTCTACATTAGTATTAAATAATAATCTAATTAAACTAATTAATTCTGTTGAACTAATTGATTTTGTTGGAATATCTGTTGCCATATTAATTAAACTATAATAACTTGCAAACATTTCAAACGAAATATTATTTAAAGAAATTATTTGTTCCATTTTAGCAAATTCATTTCTATAATAATCGTCTAACATTTTAGCATTATTAGGATCTTTAAATGTTTGAAGTAATAAGGCACTTAATCCCGTTTTGACAAAATTAAAAATTTCTTCATCAGTTCTAGTTAAAATTGGTTTAACTTTAGTATCTAATAAAGCCCAAATATACTTTAATGGTTTTTTTATAAATCCTTTCTCTATAGCGTGACTTAAACGTAAATAATAAGTTTTAAATTCATTAACTGTTAAATCGTAAAACTTTAAATATTCAATCATATTTTCAAAATATTGAACATACGTATTTTTTTCCATAAATTTTTCCCCCTGAATGCGTATTATTATAACATTTTTAATATATTTGTCAAATTATTTCATACTAAAATATGAAGTTTCTGTATCTAAAGTAATACCTCTTAATTTTGCCATTTCAGTAATTGTAACAAACGCATAACCTTGTTGTTGCAGTTCCTCCATTGCAAGTAATGCTCCCTCAACAGAAGACTTATATATATCGTGAACTAAAACTATTGCACCATCGTGAGCGTGTTCAATAATTTCATTAGCCACTCTATTTTTATCTTTATATTTCCAATCTAAAGGATCAACATTCCATAAAACAATATTCATATTAGCAAGTTCTTTACCATGATCAGTTAAGTTACCATAAGGAGGCCTTAATAAAGTTGGAGTTTTACCAATTGCATCTTTTATTGCATCATTTGCTTTTTTTAATTCTTCCATTAAAGCGGAATCACTTAATAAATTTAAATTACGATGATTGTATGTATGACTACCTATATCATTTCCTTCTAGGTATGCTCGCCTTATTGTTTCTTTATTATTTTCTACCCTACTACCTAAAACAAAAAATGTAACTTTTGCATCATATTTATCTAAATTATCCAATAAATAATTTGTATTAGATTCACTAGGACCATCATCAAACGTGAAGGCTATTAATTTTTTATTTTGAAATTTACTTAAATCTCTAGTTTCTGGAACTATATTTATGACCTCAGTTTCTTTACTTGTACCACGATATTCTTCTTTTAACAAATCATTAATTTCCTCATAAGGTATTACTATGCTTATTTCACCATCAGCCCACGATGCAACTTGATATGGTGGGAATAAAATCTTTAAACCCTCATCAGTAAATTTGAAATGTTTATAATTATCTATGGTTGCTTCTGTTCCTTGTTTAACCCATAACTCATCAAAATTTTTATCTTTCAAATCTAAAACATAATAATATACAATACTAGATATTTTTTTAAATGATTCTTCATCTTTAAAAAAATGCGTTATATCGATAAATTCATTAGATTTGTTATCATAATAAATACTAGCATCATCTCTTGTATAATGAGCGCCACCGGTATAAGAGAATGTTAACATATAAATATATGTAACATTATTATAATTATTTTCCGTAACCGATAAATTAAAATCATATTTTGGTTGTTCTAAATCTTTTGTATCTTTTACAACATTAAGAAAATTTTCTTTTTGATAATCAATATATTCATTTATTTTATTCATAATTTTTTTATTGTCTATATTTGGATAATCTATTTTTAAATCATAAGTATCCGTACTTTCTAAAATATGATCTTCTTCTTTTTTAGTAAGTCCTTTTACAATAAATATACTACTTATTAAAATCACTAAACTTAAACTTAATACTAATGCTTTACCTTTTTTATTTAATCTTCTTTTCATACATACCTCCTACTAATATTATGTTTTTAAACAACATTATTTTCTAGCATATCAAAAAAAAATAATATAAGCAATATTCTTATATTATTTATATATAATTTTACAGTTAAATTGACAAAATAGATATTCAAAATTATCTAATGGAGAATATTTATTAATAATGATAAAAGCAATAGAATTTCAATATATGACATTAAAGTTTTAACTGTTATATTTCTAATATAACTGAATTACAATTTAATTTTGACATATTTTTAAAAATATTCATAACTTGAAAATAAGTGCGGTTTAAAATTGGAAATATTTGGATAAATTAATTTAATTTGTGATTAAAAAAATAATATAAGCAATATTCTTATATTATTTGATATTTAAAACAATAAATATTTAGATTATTTTTTCAAAACTCTTATTTTATATTCATCTTTAATTAAAAATTCATCTTTAATATTTTTTCTAAATTGATTTTCGTATTCAAACTGTGATAATATTTCATCAATTATTTTTATGCTATTAATATCTAGACTTCTCTTTACATTCATATTGATCATTTCACTTGTTATATAACAAAATTTTAAATAATCAAGTGCTTCAATCAAATGTAGGTATGTATGAGACCTTCGTACCAATATAGCACCATTATCAATAGTCGAAGTACCACCTAATTTATTAGGAATAATTAAATGATGGAAAGTAAAAACATCATCAGGTTGTAATACATATCCCATAAAATCATATCCTAATTCTTTTATATTAAATTCCCTAATCATCAATTTTGTAATCGATTTCATAAGTTTAACTAGCAACTTTTCTTGATTGAATTTCTGCTATTTTTTCAAACACTTCAGTAGCATTATTTTCATTAATTTCTGTATAGCCTAACTCTTTTAAAGCTTGAACTTTAACTGTATTTAATTCCATCGTACGGCTCATTTTTTCTTCGATTTTGTGTTCAATTTGAGCAACAAATCTTTCGTGAGAAGCAGCTAACTTAGTTTTAGATGCTCCTCCACCATTATATAGTGAAAATGCTGAAAATAAAATACTTTCAAATGTGAATTGTTGTTCTTCATCAAAAACAAATTCCATTGGTTTTGTAAAACCTGCTGCTTTAGAAACATAACCTAATATATATTTTAATTCCTTAGAGTTATCGATAGCTTGTAAATAATGATATAGATATAATAATATATAATATCCTTCTGTATCATTTTCATCATCAACTCTTTCTTTTAATAACTCAACAATATCTTGAAGTAATATTTTTTGTTTTTTACCTAAGCCTTCAAAATCGATACTATTTTCACTTTCTGGAGTTTTAGTTAAAGAATTCAAACGATCATCTACTTCATATATATAATCAGTTGTAACTTTTAATTTAGAAATTTCTTCAGCTGATTTTACTCCTAATAAATTTAATAATAATACTTTTTTATCTTTAGGCCATTTATTAATACTATCTAATTCCAAATAATTGTATATCATTTGTCTAGATACTCCTAAAAATTTTGCTAACTTTACTTTTGAAATGCCAAGTTCGTGTAATAATTCATTTAGTTTATTCATTTTGTTAACCCTCCTACAATAATTTTACCACATTATTGTCGAATGTCAAGCGTAAAGTAAAAGTATATGAAAAAAAGTAAATTTTTTTAATAATTTACTTTTCTTAATTCAAAATAACTTTGTGGATGTTCACATACTGGACAAACTTTAGGAGCATTCTTACCAAAGTGTACGTGACCACAATTACGACAAATCCACATTTCTTCAGAACCTTTATTAAATACTGTTTCGTTTTTAACATTTTCTAATAAAGCCCTATATCTTTCTTCGTGATCTTTTTCAATTTTAGCAACGCTTTCAAATAAATATGCGATATGGTCAAATCCTTCTTCTTTAGCCTCTTTAGCAAATCCAGCATACATATCAGTCCATTCGTAATTTTCGCCAGCTGCAGCATCTTCTAAATTTTCCATTGTGCTTGGTACACTACCGCCGTGTAGTAATTTAAACCAAATTTTAGCGTGTTCTTTTTCGTTTCCTGCAGTTTCTTCAAATATAGCAGCAATTTGTTCAAAACCATCCTTTTTAGCCTTAGAAGCATAATAAGTATACTTATTTCTTGCTTGTGATTCTCCAGCAAATGCTGCCATTAAATTTTGTTCTGTTTTACTTCCTTTTAATTCCATAATTAATCTTTCCTTTCTCTACATTCAGAACATATTCCTTTTAAAACAACATCACTATTTAATACTTTAAAATTATAATTATCCATTATCATCGTATCGATATTTAATAATCCAATATCGATTATTTTATTACATTTGATACAATATAAATGACAATGATCCGTATTTTTATCATATCGATCAGTTTCTAAAGATATTTTTTTAATCATATTATTTTCAACTAAACTATTAAGATTACGATAAACTGTTCCTAAACTTATATCAGGTATATCTTTTTTTACTTCTTCATAAACCATATAAGCTGTCGGATGATTATAACTATTATTAATAATTTCAAGTATTTTTTGTCGTTGTTTAGAATATTTCATATTCACCTCAAAGTAGTAATCATTACTACTTCTATTTAATTATATAATAATTATTTTTCAATGTCAATATCATTTTCTTCTAATTTTTTAATAATTTTTCTTTGATTTGAAATTATTAATTCTATATGATCGTGTAATTGTTCTAAAATTAATTCACTTTTTAAATCAATTCGATAATCATTTTGGTTTCTTAAACTATCTTTTTTAGCTTGTCTATTTTGACTCATCATTATAATAGGTGCTTGTAATGCTGCAATACAAGATAATAATAAATTTAATAATATAAATGGATATGGATCAACATTATCCCATAGATATACATTTAATAATATCCATATAATTAAAAATAAAGAAAATCCAATAATAAAATACCAACTACCAGCAATGTTTGTAATTGCATCAGCTACTTTATCCGAAAACTTTAAATTATTTTTATCTAATTTATCAACATCAACCGCAATAGGTTGTTCAAACAATAACTCCATTAATTCTTCTTCATCTATTTCTTCTTTGTTTTTTAATAACATTTTAACTATTTCTTTTTTCTTACTTTTGTCCATAACTTTACTCCTCCATTAAAATATATTGATTATAATAATTTGAATTTTTTTTCAATTCTTCTTTTAATTCTATGATTCCTATTTCTTCTGCTATTGTTTCTTTAGTAGAAAATAAATTAGTTCCTAAACCAATTCTGTCTCCTTCAATTTTGATATTCATACTAGCTAGTACTGTTGGGAAAATATCTAATGTTGTAAATATTCTATTTTTAGTATCAGTTGTTACAGAAGAATTGATAAATGTATTGTATATATATCTGTCTGTTTTGCCATCAAAATGATTTTCTTGCATACTTAAATGATCTCCAACTATAACAATACTAGTGTTATCATAAAATTCTTGTTTTTTAAGCCACTTGATAAAATCATTTAACATTTTTGATGTACAATTATATACATTATCGTACTGATTATCATATTTAACTTCACAACTTTCATCTAAATAACCATCAGTAAAATGGGTATCTGCTGTTATCAAATTAAAATTAAATGGCTTATCTTCTTTAGCTAATCTAGTTATTTCTTCTTTCGCAAATTCGTATAATTTTTTATCTTCGAATCCCCACCATTCGTGGTAATGTGGTTCTAATAATTCTTTTTCTTTTGCAGTAAATATATCAAATATTTCATAATCACCATGAGTAGTAAAATAAACATCACGATTACCAAATGAAGCATCAGATCCCATCATAATTTCTAAATTATATCCTTCTTTTTTTAAGATATCACCTAAACTAACTAATCCTGGTAAGAATCTATCTTCACCATATAGATTTCGTTCTTGATTAACTAATATAGGTGTTGCTGAAGTGTAAGATACTAATCCAGCGACTGACCATTCCGTACCTGGAATTTCATATGCTCCCCCTAATAAATCACTATTAGAAAAACTAATATTATTTAAACTTAAATCTTCTAATTCAGGAATAATACTTTCTTCATATGTACCACCATTTTTCTCACTAAAAAAAGTAGTTTCTAACGATTCAACAAATATATATATTAAATTCCTTTTTTCTTTCGGAAATTCTAATTTCACATCACTTACATAATAATCTTCAAATAACTCACTATGTTTACTACGATACTTCAAATAATCAATATAACCAATATTTGATAAAGAATATATAATAGAAATTAGAAAAATAATCATTATATAAGAAAATCTTCGTTTGATTAAAAATTTATTAGGATAGATTTTTTTAAATTTAATGTCTTTTATCTTTGATATTGGTATATATAAAATAATAGCTAAAACTAAAGCAAATGGTAATGCTTCAATAATTGTATCAATTATAACACTCAACTTAGCATTCTCCAAATTAGTTTGAACATAAAAAAGAATTTCATTAATCGATGTCGATCCAAAGTTTTTACTAACAACATTAGATGATGATATAATTAAACAAGCAGTAAATAATAAAATAAATAAACATAACTCCTTTACAGCTTTCATTTTCCCACCTATTTTGATTATACCATTTTTTTAAAAAAAATAAAAGATTCTAAATAGAATCTTTATGCTAATAATAATTTTTTTATTTCTCTTATAGACAACACCTTTCCTTCACTAACTATTTGGCCATTGATTACAAGCCCTGGAATATTTCTTATTCCATATTTATTTTTAGATGAATCATCTAATTTATCAATAACTGCATTACAATTTATTTCTTCTACAGCCTTATCGACCATTTTAGATAATTTCATACCATTACTACAATTAGTTCCAATTATTTTAATATTTATATTCTCACCTCGTTTCTATATTAATTATAAAATATAAATGTGGTGAGAATTTGATAAAAAAGTGGGAAAATATGGTAATTAAATATATAGACTATTTAATTAAAATTTGATAAAATTATAACTAGAGGTGTAACAATGACAAATGAAACATTAATTAAAATACTATTAGTAACCTTTAGTTGCTATTTATTTGTATATTTAATTGTTCCTATTGTAAAAAAAATAGCAGAACATATAGGTGCAATGGATATTCCTGATAAAAGAAAAGTTCATAAAACACCTATTCCAAGATTAGGAGGACTTGCTATATTCTTAGGATTCTTATTTGGTTATATGGCCTTTTGCCAACCAAACGATTTAATGAATTCAATATTTATAGGGAGTTTTATTATTATAATAACAGGCATGATTGACGATATTAAGCCATTAGATGCGAAAATAAAATTAATTGGACAATTTCTAGCAACTTTGTCGGTTGTAATGTATGGTAACATTTTACTATCAAGTATTAGTGCTTTTGGTATATATATTAATTTTGGTATATTTGCTTATCCAATTACGATAATATTTATATTATCATTTATTAACTGTATGAATTTGATTGATGGATTAGATGGCTTAGCTGCTGGCATTAGTAGTATTTTCTTCTTAACCGTTGGGTGTATTGCTGTATTTAAAAGTTCTCAAGGATTAAATTTTATATTATGTTTTATTATGTTAGGATGTTGTTTAGGATTTTTAACCTATAATCGTCATCCAGCATCAATATTTATGGGTGATACTGGTTCGATGTTCTTAGGATATATTATAAGTATAATCGCTTTATTAGGATTTAAAAATGTCACAATGACTTCGATAATTATTCCGTTTGCAATATTAGCTATTCCATTTTTAGATACTATCTTTGCTATTGTAAGAAGATATTTAAAAAATGAAAAAATTACTAAACCTGATAAGTTCCATATCCATCATCAATTATTAAATATGAAATTTTCTCATCAAAAAACAGTAAGAATTATTTGCTTAATAGATGCTTTATTTGCATTTACTTCTATTGTATATGTTTTAGTTGATAGACAACTTGGATATGTGATGTATGGAATATTAATGTTATTAGTTTTGCTATTTGTTTTAAACACCAATGTTGTAATAGAACATAAAAAAAGTATTTTTGAAAAATTTGATTTCAAGAGGAAAAAAAATGATTAATAATGTAGGAATTGATATCATAGAAAATAAAAGAATAGACATAAATGATAGTAATTTTATAAATTGCGTTTTAACGGACAAGGAAATAGAAATATTTAAAAGAAAAAAAGGTCATAAAAAAATAGAATTTTTATGTGGTAGATTTACAGCTAAAGAGGCAATAATTAAAGCATTAAACAATGAAAATCCCCATATGAAGGAAATAGAAATATTAAACAAAAAAAATGGCGCACCATTTGCCATTTTTAAAAATTATAACATTTTATTATCTATTTCACACGAAATAAATTATACAGTTTCTATTGCGATAATATTGAATTGATAATATTATAAATACTGTCACCATCTAAATTATTCATTTTTAACATTTCTTTATATGTTCCATATCCTTTAGCAAAAGAGTCATTCAACCCTATTTTAAATAATTTAATATTTAAATTGTTTTCCGTAATAATTGAACTTATGATACTACCTATTCCACCAAGTATATTTTGCTCTTCAACAGTAACAATATACTTGTTTTTTTCATTTATAATACTATTTTTATCAAATGGTTTAATAGTTGCAACATTTACTATTTTAATAGAAAAACCATTTGTCTCTAATTTTTTACTTGCTTCTATTACTTCTTCAATAATGCTTCCAGTTACATAAATAGATACATCTTTACCTTCTTTTATTACATTATTTTTACCAAAAACGAATTTATAATTTTCATCATATATTTCTTTTTCGTTACTCATACCCATCCTTACATACACTGGTCCTATGTGGTTATATGCATAATTTATACATTGTTCTAATTCCTTAGGAGAACAAGGGGACAAAATTGTTAAATTAGGTAATGTATAAAGAATAGCTATATCTTCAGTTGTATGATGAGTTGGTCCTAATGTTGACCAAGATAAGCCACTTCCCATACCTATTAATTTAACATTATAATTTTGTAAACAAATATCGTCTCTAATAAATTCATAAGAACGATAAGCTAAAAAAGCACTAGTCGTATAAACAAAAGGAATTTTTCCGCAACTAGCAAGTCCAGCAGCTGCAGCTACTTTATTATTTTCACTTATTCCAAAATTAATCACTTGATTCGGAAATTCTCGTGCTATCATTTCATCGTAATCGGTTCCACTATCTGATAAACAAGAAATAACATTTTTATCTTTTTGTAATAGTTTATATAGTGAATTTATATAAGCTTTTTGCATTCGTTAATCTCCTCCTCACTAATGTTTAATTCTTTCATAAAAATTTTTAATTCTTTTTTATTTGGTAATCGCCAATGCCATCTTGGATCATTCTCAACAATTGAAACTCCTTTTCCTTTAATTGTGTCCGCTAATATTACTAATGGTTTATTAACGTTTTTTTGCTTAAATGCAGATTTAAGTTCTGAAGTATTGTGTCCATCAACTTCAACTACTTCACAACCAAAAGCATTGAATTTATCCTTCCAACTATCTATACTCATTATACTTTTTAAAGTTCCCATTTTTTGAATTCTATTACAATCAACAATTATAATTAAATTGTCTAATTTATAATGCACAGCAAACATAACAGCTTCCCAAATCGTACCTTCCTCACATTCGCCATCACCTAATAAAACATATATTTTTTCTTTTTTATTGTCTATTTTTTTAGCTAAAGCCATTCCAACCGCTAAAGATAATCCATGACCTAAAGAACCAGTAGTTGCTTCAACACCAGGAATATTAGGTATACAAGGCTCGCCGCCTAAAACGCTATTTGGTTTAGAAAATGTTTTCAATAAATCTTTGCTAAAAAATCCTACTTCAGATAACATTGTGTAAAGTGCTAAACTACCATGACCTTTACTTAATATAAATCTATCACGATCATCCCAATTAGGATTATTTACATCATATTTTAAAATTTTTTCTTTATATAAAACCTCAAGTATTTCAACAATAGAAAATGCTGATGCAATATGCGCAATACTAGCTGAATAAGCTGTTAAAAAAATCGTTTTTCTATAATTCATTTAGACCTCCTTAATTAAATAGTGTAATCGTTTCTGAATCTAGACCAGAATTACCAACATCACGAAAATTATTTAAATAATCCATATCATCTTTTGTTATTTCAAAATCAAATACATCTAAGTTATTTTTAATTCTTTCAATATTTTTACTTTTAGGTAAAGGTAAAGTATTGTTTTGTAAACACCATTTAATACATAGTTGAGCAACTGAAACATTATATTTTAAAGCCATATCTTTTAATTCGTCAACTTTAAATAATTTACCAGAACCTAGTGGACTCCAAGCTTCAACTAAGATATCATTTTTGTAACAAAAATCTAATATGTCCTTATTATAAGCTCCAATATGAAATTCAATTTGATTTACCATTGGTTTTATTTTTGCTACTTTTATTAACTCTTCTAATTGATTTACTTTAAAATTACATACTCCAATAGCTTTAACTAATCCTTGTTCATATAAATATTCAAATGCTTTCCAAGTTTCATTATTAATCTCTATCCAATCGTCGTGTACTGCTTTAGATGCTGGCCAATGAATTAAATATAAATCTAAATATTCACAATTTAAATTTTTAATTGTTCTTTTACAAGCATTTATAATATTTTCATATCCTCGATCATCGTTCCATAATTTACCTGTAATAAACAATTCTTTTCTATTTATATTTGAAGCTTTAATTCCTTTTCCTATTGTCTCTTCATTACCATAAGCAAATGCTGTATCAATATGTCGATAACCGCATCCAATTGCTTCTTTTATTATTTCTACAGTCTCATCATTATTTTTTAACTTCCAAGTACCAAAACCAATTGGAGGTATAATTATGCCATTATTAAGCTTCATACCAATCTTCCTCCTCTATCATTGTTTTTATTTTATCCTTTGTTTTATCAATTTGCTTATGCCAATTAGATAATAATTTATCCCAAGAATCATAATTATCATCGTTTCTTCTATCTGGCAAATCATAATTTACCTTAATATATTCTTCTAAAAAATTAGTATATTTTTCTGCTCCAAAAATATTAGTATGATTTACATCATAAAAATTAGTGCTAAAATCTATTTGCATCTTATCATAATATTCATTTGTATCCAGAAAAACAAACCCATTATTTTCAATCTTTTCTTCAATATAATTAAATTTTTCTTTATCTTCTTTAGGCATTGAATATGGCGAAACAACAAATAAAAATTCACAATTAATCGTTTTAATATATTCTAATAAATTTATCAATATTTTTTCAGTTTCTAAAGAAATTGACACTTTATCGTTAGTTTGAAAATCTTGTTGCTCTATAGGAGCAACTCTTTGATAAACTGCTGCTCCTTTATAATTGTTTTTATATATTCCTAACATCATTTTTAAAGATGTTTTTATATCTAAAATATCTCGATTTGTATGATATTTAATTAAATCAAAATGATATGCTATTGTATCTTCATTTAAATAATTTGGAACATTATTTTCAATATATTCATATCTGTTTTTTGAAAAAGGCAATCCAGTAGTTAAATTATAATATCGAGTAGAATTTGGTCCTCTATTTTCATCATCGCGATACTGAAATGCTCTAGCATCAATAATTATTAATTTAGGATTCTGAGTTTTTAACACTTCTTTAATCATATAAATATAATTTTCAGCTTGAACGCTATTAATAGCAAAATTATAAGAAGTAATACCTTCATCTTCATAAGCTTTTAAAGGCTGCCAATACACAAATGCTGCACTGCCACCAATATATACCATATCTAAACTATTTTTATCTTCACTATAAAATCCAGCAATATTTTTTAAATTAACATTTATAGGCTTCATAATATAAGTTAAAAATATAAAAATTAATACAAACAAGACTAGAAAAATTATTATTTTTGTAATATCAATAATATTTTTTTTATATTCTTTCATATTAAAAATCTCCATATATAAATTCACTAGCGCTATACCCAGGTCCATATGCACCAAATATTAAAATAATGATTATTATTGAAAATAAAATAAACCATCTGAAAAGTAAGTTTTGTTCTTTAAATTTTTCAAAAACATTAATATTATTATAATTTAAATAATCAACTATAATTACTAAAATACTACATATAAAAATAATTAATACAGGTATTTCTGGTAAATTTTTAATAAGTGTTGAATCAAAGAAAACAAACATTTCTTTTATAACATCTATAGTTCCTAATAAACTAGGTGAACATGCAACTAGCCATATAATACACATAAAGCCAAAAGTTCGTAAAGATTGAAATAATCTAAAACTAAAGCAATCGGTATTAATATGTAATTTCTTATTAAGTTTTTTTATATCATCATCGAATATTTGTCCCAATGTTAAATAAATCCAAGGTAAAACACCAGCAGCAAAAATATATCTAAATGACGCGCCGTGCCATAAGCCAATTAATAACCAAAGAATTAATATTGCTAAAACTGTTGGAATTAATTTACCATATTTTTTACCAAATTTATTTTTACAAGATTTACCTAGTTTTTGAAATATTTCTGATTTTAACAAAGGATACATAATATAATCTTTTGCCCAAGTTCCTAATGATATATGCCATCTTCGCCAAAATTCAGTTAAATTTTTTGAAAAAAATGGGCTATCAAAATTTTCGATTAATTTAATGTCATACATTTTTGAAGCCCCATAGATAATATCCATACATCCAGAAAAATCAGTATAAATTTGAATAGCGTACAATATAACTGCAAAAATAATATAAAAACCGGTATAAGTAGTATAATTATCAAATATAGTATTAACTACGAGTGCTAACTGATCAGCAATGACTAATTTTTTCATTAAACCATAAATTATTCTATAAAACCCTAAAAAAATATTATCAAAATTAAACTTTTTTTCTTCAAATAATTCTTTTTCCATATAATTATATCTAACAAATGGTCCGGAAATTAAAATTGGATAATAACAAGCAAATAAACTATGCTTTAAGATGTTTGTTTGGGGTTTATAAGCTTTTCTATAAATATCAATAACATAACCTGTTAAAGATAAGGTATAATAAGATATTCCCAATGGTGCTAATAAAGATAATGTACCTACTTTAAAATCAAGGCTAAATAGCTTACTAAAAGCATTTATCGTAAGAGGAAATATATTAAAATATTTTAAAAGAAATAAAGGCCCTAAAATAGAAAACAATGTTAAAAATAAAATTAATTTTCTTTTTTTAGAATATTTTTCCATTAAATTTGTACCTAAAAAGGTCGTTATAATACCAAAAATTAAATATAATAATAATTTCCAAGAACTTGCAAACAAGAAAAAAAGTATACTAGAAACAAGAAGAACAAACCATCTATTCTTCTTAGAAAAAGCATAGTATACAATTACACTAATAAATAGAAAAATTAAAAAACTAAAATTTACAATTTGCATAAACACACTCCGCCTAATCAACAAATCCAATTTTCATATTTCCTCTTAATACTTTATCGCCTTTATTATCAAATATACTACATTTGATTTCAATTTGTTTAAATCTTTCATCTTTTTTAACTACTTTTCCTTTGACTAACAAAGGACAATTTGAAATAAAAACAGGTTTAACAAAGCTAACCGATACTTCGTGAATTAAACTTTTTTCTCCTGGTAAATAAACTCCTGCTAGTGTTGATAATATTGCTAAAGTAAGCATACCATAAACAACTTTTTCAGAATAACCTTTTGATTTTGCATAAGATAAATCATTATGCAAAGGATTAATATCTCCAGTTATTTCTAAAAATTTTTGCATTTTATCATCGGTAATATTATAATCAAAGCTTACTTCATATCCTACATCAATTTCTTCAAAATTAAAATGTTTCATATTCTTTCTAAAATAATGTCGACCATTTCCCCAACATTTTTCATTGAAGTAACTTCATTCATATTAAATTTAATACCAAATTTATTTTCAATAGCTACAACTAAATTAATATGTTCTAAACTATCCCAATCTTCAATATCATCAGCAGTAGTACTATCATTTACTTGTATACTTTCATCATCAAATACATCTTGAAAAACCTCATCTAATTGTTTATAAATTTCTTCTCTTGTCATTTATTTCTCCTCCACATCTATAAATTTATTTTTATTTTTATAATCATTTATAACAAATTTCCAAACAGTATTACCATCTTTATCTTCACTAATTTTTGTAAAGCCTTGAATTTTATAAAAATCCTTAACCATACCATTTTTAACTGTTGGATAATAATATCCATAAACTTCTTTAATACTATGTTTTATACATTCTTTAATTAATGAATCCATCATTGCAAATTCCATATCTCGTTTTAAAACTCGACAACTCATAATCCATAAATCGATATCTAATTTTTCATTAGTTTTTTTGCCAATTACTACTGATACAACTCCATTATCACCAAATTTATCTTCCAATTTACCATACAAAGTAATATATTCAGCATTATTAGCAGTATCTTCAATTTCATTTTGGGTATATCTTTTAGTAGTTAGATTAAATTGATTACTTTTATTTGTTAATTGAGCAATTCTAGCCATATAAATTGGTTCAAATTTATCAATTGTCGCCTTCATATTTAATGATTTTAAATAATCACCATAATTTTCAAAAGATGATATCATTTTATTTCTTTCAATATTATCCTTGTACATTTTATTTTTTTTGAAATCATCACCTGATAAGTTGATATTCTCAAAATATCCTGAATGATCAATAACTTGAATATACTTATATGGCTCATTCATTTCTGGAACTGCCACATCATTAATATAATCTTTAACAATCGCTCGTTCAGCTGGATTATCATCAACAAATACTAAACTATCTACGCCTAAATTTAATTCACTAGCAATTGCTAACATATTATTAGATTTAGGCTCCCAATTAGCTTTAATAACAATAAAATCATCTGGCTTTAATATTCCATCAATATGATTCAATCCTGCTAATGCATTTTCCAAATCATTTTTACTATTAATATTTAATAATATTCCCATTTGGCTTATTTCTTTTAAATATTTTTGAAAATCAGTGTAGACTTGTCCTTCAGAAGTTTCTTCGCCAATAATTAAATTGTCTACTCCATCATCACCAACAATTCCCCCCCATAAAGTATTATCCAAATCTAAAACTAATCCTTTTTTATTTTTGCCATAAATTGCTTTTATTATATTTGCAAGATTAAAAGATAATAATGGGATAGCAGGAACCGCCATCGCATATTTATACATATACCAATAAAAAGGATCTTGCCATTTATCTAACCCATATTGACTTGATAAATAATTGATATCTAAAATATAAAAATTAGCATTATTCTCTGCATAATCGTAAAACATCAAATTTAATTTAGTAATAAAATTAATTTTTCCTCGATAATCAGTTGCATCTTTATTTCCTAAAATACGATAAGATAAGTAATCAAAATTATTTTGAATAATTGGGCATTGGTATTTGTTTTTTAAATTTTGCCACATACTTTCAAATCTAATATATTCTGAATTTAATTTTTCATTTACTTCTTCTTTACTTTCACTTAAACTAGGAAAATTAATTATATTTTTATTTGATGTACAAATATAAATAATATCAGGTTTAAACTCTTCTAATTCTTTATTTTCAAACATTGCATCTTCCCAAAATTTATTATACTCTGATTCATAAAAATTAGGTTTTATTCCATAATTCAAAAGAAATAATTCTAAAACTAACTTTATATCATTAGTAGTTGAGCCGCCTAATATTGCAATATTTTTTTCCAAAAATTTTTTATTCTGTTTTAGTAATTCTTTTTTTAAAGTCTTTTTTTTCTTTAAAATATAGTCCCCATCAAAAGGATATTCTAATTCTTTCATTTTATCACCTTAATAAGTATATCATATAATTTAATCTTTTTTCATAAATTCTTCATAAGCAGTTATAACTTCAACTGGATCACCCATTTGTTTAATCTTACCATCGTGCAACCATAATACTTCATTGCATAGTTCTTTTAGAGTTCCTAAACTATGAGATACAATTACAACTGTTCTATTTTCATCAGAAATTAATTCTTTCATCTTATTATAACTTTTTTGTTTAAATTTAACATCACCAACACTAAACACCTCATCTATTAGCATTATGTCTGTTTCTAGTATTGCTGTTATTGAAAAAGCTAATTTAGAATACATACCACTTGAATAGCTAGAAACTGGCTTATAAATAAATTTACCTAATTCCGAAAATTCAATTATTTCATTTACTCTTTCTTTAATTTCTTTTTCAGAAAAACCTAATAGCATTCCAGATAAAAAGATATTTTCATAACCAGTTAATTTATTTTGAAACCCAACGCCAATAGACAATAATGACACTGAATTACCGTGTAAATCTATTGTGCCTGAATCAGGCGAAAATATACCGGCAATACTTCTTAACATTGTGGATTTACCACTACCATTTTTACCTATTATACCTAATATTTTTCCTTTTTCAACACTAAAAGATACCCCTTTTACTGCCTCAAATACTTCAGCTTTACTCATTTTCATTTTTAACAATGATTTTTTGATTGAAAATCCTTTTAATGTTCGATAACTTATATGTAAGTCTTTAACTGTAATTGCATCTTTACTCATTTTGTCACCTTCGCATAACTATTTTCATATTTTTGAATTGTTTTAATACCAATAATTGATAA
>CALVYO010000017.1 GCA_944372275.1 uncultured Bacilli bacterium | reverse complement strand
TCATCCATAACAATATCAACAGGATTCTTTTCTCTTAAATCCCATTCATTAGTATCTAAAAAGACAAATCTTTTATCTGTTGCTAAAGAAGTATAATAATCACCTATTTTATCTGCATATTCTTCATCAGTATGACCAAGTATTTCACATATTTTTTTAAAAATTGTTGGTGTATTTAAAGGTTTATTTTCTTCTTTTAAAATCAATTCTGTTAAATCAGCATAAGATAAAATTTCTAAATCTTCCTTTGCCATATTTTTTATCAACATAATTCCTCCTTGTTTAAAATATCACCATAATTTTAGCACATATATAAAATGTGTCAATACTATTTTTATAATATGTTATAACTTTCATAAAATATACTACTATTTTACACATTCTAACTTAAGAATAACGTCTTGTTCAGTTGTAATAACATTATATTTTAAAATAATTAAATTATCCTCAATAATTAAATAATCGGTTAATATATCCAAATCTATTATAGAATTATTTTCTTTTAACAAATACTTTCCTTTTGTCTTTTTATTTGGAATAAAATTCATTTCTAATAAATAATCTTCATTTTCTCTAATAATTTTAAAATCATCTAATAATATTTTAGTTTTACAATCTTTTTCATGATATGTTATTTTATTATTAGTTTTTATTGCAATATATTTTTCTTCACTAACATCATTTTTATTTTTAATAGTCACAACTACGTTAATCTTACTCATTAAATCACCTTTTTCTTAGTAATTATATCACAATTATTTATAAAATATACTTATAATTTTTTATTTTTAATTAATAATAAATATAGGTGAATTTTATGAAAATATTTAAAAAAATATTAATTATAACCTTAATTTTATTTGTTTTTGGTATCGTTTGTTATGGTGGTATATATTTATATGCTTGGATGAACCCAAAATTATCTATTAATAGTGCGAAAAGTTATTACTTTTATGATAAAGATGAAAATTTAATTACTGGGACCGATGAATGGATAAGTTACGAATCATTAGATGAAGATATCATAAACGCTACTGTAGCTATCGAAGATCGTCATTTTTTTAGTCATCAAGGTTTTGACTATCTAAGAATAGCTAAAGCAATGTATAATAATATCAAAAGTGGTTCTAAAAATGAAGGAGCATCGACAATAACTCAACAATACGCTAAAAATTTATACTTAGATTTTGATAAAACTTGGACAAGAAAAATAAATGAAGCATGGTTAACAATTAGACTGGAAACTCATTATTCAAAAGAAGAAATATTAGAAGGATATCTAAATACTATTAATTATGGTGGTATATATGGTGTAGAAAATGCTAGTAAATATTATTTTGGTAAAAGTGCAAAAAATTTATCATTAGGCGAAGCAGCCATGTTAGCAGGTATTCCTAATCGACCTAGTGAATTTTCTCCATTTGTTAATTTAGAAGCCGCTAAAAATAGACAAAAAATAGTCTTATTAGCAATGGAAAGAGATGGTTATATAACTAGTGAACAAGTCGAAATTGCTTACAATGAAGAATTAGTATTTGATAATAAAGATGTTGAAGATGAATTAAATTCTTTAATGTACTATCAAGATGCAGTTTTAGAAGAATTAAAAACTATCGAATCAATTCCTACTTCCTTTTTAAAAACAGGCGGATTAAAAATATATACAACATTTGATTTTAAAGCCCAAGAAGCAATTGAAAAGGCTATTAAAAATAATATCGATAATGATTTACAAGTTGCTTCAATCGTTATGGATCCCAATGATGGTGGTGTATTAGGATTAGTTGGTGGCGTTGACTATAGTAAAAGTCAATATAATCGTGCTTTATCAAATAATCGTAGCGTTGGATCAACTATTAAACCATTTCTATATTATACAGCCTTAGAAAATAATTTTACAGCTTCCACTACTTTCACAAGTGAAAGAACAACTTTTGTTTTTTCCGAAGATCAAACTTATAGCCCTACTAACTATGGTGATAAATATCCTAATAAAGAAATATCTTTAGCGACGGCTATTGCTTATTCTGATAATATATATGCCGTTAAAACTCATTTGTTTTTAGGTAGTGAAGTCTTAGTTGATATGATGAAAAGAGTTGGTGTAAAAGAACAATTAGATCCTATTCCTTCTTTAGCCTTAGGAAGTCAACCAATTAGTTTATTAGAAATGACAAATGCCTATGCTATTTTAGCCAATGAAGGTCATAAAGTAGAACCTCATTTTATTAAAAGAGTTGAAGACATAAATGGTAATGTCTTATATAAGTATAAAAGTAGTAATGAAACTGTTTTAAATAAAAGTATAACTTATATTTTAAGTGAAATGTTAGCAAATACATCTAATCCTAATTATATTGATTACACCTATCCTACTTCTTATGTTATTGCTTCTAAACTAACTAAAAAATATGCTATTAAAACTGGTACAACTGATTATGATCATTTAGTTTTTGGCTATAATAAAGATGTAGTAGTTGGAATTTGGAGTGGTTATGACGATAATAGAGAATTAGCAGCCGATGATCCATTAAATACAAAATATGCTTGGGCTGATATTATTGAAACTTATCTAAAAGATAAAGATGACAATTGGTATACAATGCCTAATAATGTAGTTGGCGTATTAGTTAATCCGCAAACCGGAAAACTTGCTAGTAAAGATGACAAAAAAAGCGTTATTCAATATTATTTAAAAGGTACTGAACCATCTAACAATTATAATTTAGATGATGCTATACCAACTATAAAATACGAAGAATAATGTATTTTTTTGTTTTTTATATTGTCTATTAATTATTTTTAGTGATATAATGTTAGTATGATAGAAAAGGGGAAGATATAAATGAATGACAATTCATTAAATAATACAAATAATCAAAACAATATAAATAATCAACCAGTTCAATCTACACAACCTACACAACCTGTACAATCTGTGCAACCTGCACAATCAGTTCAACCAGTTCAAACAGTTCAACCTGCACAACCTGCACAACCTACACAACCTGCACAACCTGCACAACCTACACAACCTGCACAACCTACACAACCTGCACAACCTGCACAACCTACACAACCTGCACAACCTGTACAATCTGTACAATCTGTGCAACCTGCACAACCTGCACAACCTACACAACCTGCTCAACCGGTTCAACCTACTCAACCAGTGCAACCTACTCAAACAATACAACCTAACCAAAATACAAAACTGAATATTGTAAATCCATTAAATCCTGATGAAATAATGAAAACTGAAGAATTAATTGAAAAACAAATTCCAAAAAAGGATGATGAAGAACAACCTGTCTCAGAACCAGATAATCAACCAAAGAAAAAATCTAATAAATTAATTATCCTATTACTATTGATAATCGTAATAATTGGTATAGCAGCGGCTGTATATTTCATTTTCTTTAATAAATCAGATTCTTCACCAACACCTACTCCTACACCAAACGAACCTGTAGAAGAACCAGAAACTACTTCAATAACTTTAAATGATATTTTAAATAATTTTAATAATAATTCAATTATCAAGCAATTACAAGAAACTAATGAAATAAATGCAAATATTGATAACAATAAATTGATTATATCTGTAAAAACTCTGGAATCTGATGTACCTACTTCATATGAATATTTATTAGAAAATAGAATGTTGAAAACTACTATTAATACTTCTGATTTAACTGCTAATATTTTATTCTTAGTAATAGCAGATAACATTGGACAATTCCATGGTACACCAGAAAATGAAACATATAGTTTGTTAAGTTCAATCGATTTTACAACTGCTCAAATTGATGGAATAACTTATATTATTAATAATGAAATTATTGATATAAGCATCAATATCGATAAAAAAATTGATACATCAAGTTTAAAAACAATGTATATTGAAACAACCGATTTAAAAAAATATGAAAGTTTTATTAAAGACTCTGGAAGTGCGCAATTTGATAAAGGTAATTTAATGTTTTACAAATATGGTGATGATAAAACTACTACAATTGTTATCGCTGAAAAAGATAACTTAACTAATTTAACTTATAAATCAATTTTATCAGTTGTTGAATTTTTATATCCAGATGAATTAGAAACATTCAAAACTAGTTATCCTGAATTAACGACAATTTCGTTCAATAGATATGTAATTACTGAAAATCCTGAATTAACAGGAACAGTTGGAACATTATTTAATCAATATAAAGACCAATATAAATTTATAGAAATAAAAATAAATAAGGACTAAAATTTAGCCCTTATTTTTTTATATAATTATTAAATTTATTAAATGCTTTTGTTTCTAAATCAGTTTTAGATAATTGTTCAAATAATTTCTTTTGGTCACGTGATAATTTATCTGGAACAATTACATTTAAAACAACGTACATATCACCTTTACGGTAACTATGGACATCTTCAACACCTTTTCCTTTTAATCTTAATTTATCTCCCGTATTACTACCTGGTTCAATAGTTAATTTAACAGTACCACTTATAGTTGGTATTTCTTTTTTACATCCTAAAACTGCTTCCGTGATAGTTAAAGGAACTTCTAAATAAATATCATTACCATTTCTTTCGAATAAAGGATGAGGTAATACTCGATATTCTAGATATAAATCACCGCTACCATATTCACTATATTCTCCATAACCAGATACTCTTTGTTGATTACCAGTATCAACCCCGGCAGGAACTTTTACTTCGATATCTTTATTTACTCTTACTTTACCAGTACCAGAGCATTTACTACAACTTTTTTTATAAGATCGTCCTTTTCCTTTACATTTAGGACAAGTTGTTTTAGTCATAAAAGTACCAAATAAAGTACGTTGTTCAGCTGCTACTGTTCCTGTACCATGACAAGTAGAACATATGCTTTCATCAAATCCACCTTTACCATGGCACTCACTACAATCAGTATATGTATCTAAATTAATTGTTTTTTTACAACCAAAAGCGGCTTCTTCAAAAGTTAAATCAACACGCATAACTTTATCTCGTCCTCTTGATTTACCTCTAGTATTACCGCCAAAATTAAAACCAAAACCTGATCCAAATATATCACCAAATATATCAGAAAAATCAAAACCTGAAAAATCATAGCCACCAGCACCATTATTTTCAAATGCCGCATGACCATATTGATCATATTGTTTTCTTTTATTTTCGTCTGATAATACTGCATAAGCCTCTTGACATTCTTTAAATTTTTCAGCAGCATTTTCTTCTTTAGAAACATCAGGGTGGTATTTCTTAGCAAGTTTTCTAAATGCTGATTTTATTTCATCTTGACTAGCAGTTTTAGAAACACCTAATATTTCATAATAATCTTTTTTCATAACTACACCTTCTTACATAAGTTCTTTAAATTGTTCAATAAAACTATCAAACATTTTAATTGCTGATAAAATAACATCTTTTTTAGTAACATCAATACCAGCTATTTTAAGTTCATTAATTGGATAATCAGATCCACCACTACTTAAAAATTTTAAATAATTTTCTAAGGCATGTTCTTTTTTGTTTAATATATTATCTACAATATAACATGCACAAGATAAACCTATTGCATATTTATAAACATAAAAATTATAATAGAAATGTGGTATTCTTTCCCATTCATATTTTATTTCATCATCAACTACGACATCTTTACCAAAATAATCCAAATTCAATTTATAATAATTATTGCATAATACTTCATTAGTTAAAACGCCACCTTGTTCTTTCAAATTATGCATATCTCGTTCAAATTCTGCAAACATAGTTTGTCTATAAATAGTGGCTTTAAATAGATTCATTAAGTTACTTAAAATATATTTTTTATCTTCAATACTTCCTTTATTTAATAAATGAAAATTAAGTAATAATTCATTTACGGTAGATGCTACTTCAGCAACAAATATTTTATAGGAAGAATATTGGTATGGATTATTTAAACAAGAATAATAAGTATGCATAGAGTGACCTAATTCATGGGCTAAAGTAGATACATCATTAATGGTTCCTTCATAATTAAGTAACACATAAGGTTTAGTATCGTAAAAACCACTAGAATAAGCTCCCCCTCTTTTTCCTTTATTATTATAGACATCGATCCATCTTTCATCAAATGCTTTATTTAAATTTTTAATATAATCTTCACCTAAAACACTTAAAGCATCAATTACTAATTCTTTAGCCTCAAGAAATGTATAAGTTTTAGTATTTTCTTCAACTAATTCAACATATTGATCATATAGATGAAACTCATCTAATTTTAAGAAATCTTTTTTTAATTTAAAGTATTTATATAATACATCTAAATTATCTTTAACTGTTTTAATTAAATTATTGTATACTTTAATATCAACATTATCACTAAATAATGAAGCCTCTAAACTTGAATTATATTTTTTTAACTTAGCTAAAGTAGTTAATGTATCGACATTACCGCTAAAAGTAGAACTAATGGTATTTTTATATTCACCATATGTAGTTAAAACTCTATTGAAAGCTTCTTTTCTTACTCTTCTATCTTTAGAATGTAAAAATACATTATAATTACTTTCGGTTAGTTCAACTTCTTCATTATTTTCATTTAAAATATTTCCAAATTTCATATCAGAATCGGTTAAAGATTCATAAGTTTCACTACTATTATTTAATGAATTACTAAGTGATGATAAAACTTCTTCAACTTCTTTAGATAAAATATGTTTTTTAAATCTAAATAAATTACTTAAAACAAATTCATACTCTTTTAATTCTTTTTCTTCTTTATAATATTTTTCAATTAAATCATAATCAACACTCATTAGTTCTGGTTCGGCATAAGCATCTAACTCTTCAAATTTAGTTAATAAATTTTTAACTTTACCTAACAACTCTTGATATTTAGTATTTGTAGTATCTTGGTCATTTTTTAAATTAGCGTAATAATATAATTTATACAATTTTCTTTCTAATTCATTAAATAATTTTAAATAACCTAATAAATTACTAGCACTTTTAACTAAAATACCTTGATATTTAGTGATATCATTTATTTCTTTACTTACTTTTTCATAATCTTTTAAAAATTCTTTATCAGTTTTATAAATTAAAGTTAAATCCCATGTATACTTAATATCTATTTCATCTCTTGTTTTTTGTAATTTTCCCATATATTCTCCTTTATACTAGAAAGTTCTAGTCAACCTAGAACTTCCTTATTTTTCTTCAAATTCAGCATCTTGAACATCATCTTTTTTATCAGATTCAGTATTATTTTCTGCTTGGGCTTTCTTAGCAGCTTCTTCATAAACTTTAGTAGCAAAAGCCATAGCAGTTTCATTTAATTTTTCTTTCTTAGATTTAATATCATCTAAATTATCTTTTTCTAAAGCCTCTTTTAATTCTTTAATTTCATCTTCAGCCTTTTCTTTATCTTTAGAATCAATCTTATCACCTAAATCTTTAATTGATTTTTCAGTCATAAAGATTAATTGTTCTGCTTCATTTTTAATATCTGCTTCTTCTTTTCTCTTTTCATCTGCTTCACGATTTGCTTCAGCCTCTTTTACCATTTTATCGATTTCTTCATCAGATAAATTAGTACTTGCTGTAATAGTAATAGCTTGTTCTTTATTAGTACCTAAATCTTTTGCTTTAACATTAACGATACCATTTGCATCAATATCAAATGTTACTTGAATTTGAGGTACACCTCTTGGAGCAGCAGGAATTCCTGTTAATTGGAATCTACCTAATGTCTTATTATCACTTGCCATACTTCTTTCACCTTGTAAAATGTGAATATCAACAGCAGGTTGATTATCAGCAGCAGTTGAGAATACTTCAGATTTACTTGTAGGAATCGTAGTATTTCTTGGAATTAATACAGTACATACGCCACCTAATGTTTCAATACCTAATGATAATGGTGTTACATCTAGTAATACGATATCATTAACATCACCAGTTAAGACACCTCCTTGAATAGCAGCACCCATAGCAACTACTTCATCAGGGTTTACACCTTTAGATGGTTCTTTTCCTAATTCATTTTTAATGATTTCTTGAACCTTAGGTATACGAGTAGAACCACCTACTAAGATAACTTTATCGATATCATTTTTAGATAACTTAGCATCTTTCATAGCCTTTCTAACTGGTTCTAAAGTACTTTCAAATAAATCATGACATAATTCTTCAAATTTAGCCCTTGTCAAACTCATTTCTAAGTGTAATGGTCCATCTTCACCTTGAGATAAGAATGGTAAACTAATTTGTGTTGTAGTAACTCCTGATAAATCTTTCTTAGCCTTTTCAGCAGCATCTTTAATTCTTTGCATTGCCATCTTATCTTTAGATAAATCAATATTATTTTCTTTCTTAAATTGTTCAACTAAGTAGTCCATGATTCTCTTATCAAAATCATCGCCACCTAATTTATTATTACCACTTGTAGATTTAACTTCGAATACACCATCACCTAATTCAAGAATAGATACATCGAATGTTCCTCCACCTAAGTCATAAACTAAAACTGTTTGATTTTCATCTTGTTTATCTAGTCCGTATGCTAAAGCGGCAGCAGTTGGTTCGTTGATAATTCTTTCAACTTCTAAGCCAGCAATCTTACCAGCATCTTTAGTTGCTTGTCTTTGAGCATCATTGAAATATGCTGGAACAGTAATAACTGCTTTAGTAACTTTTTCTCCTAAATAAGCTTCTGCTGTTTTCTTTAAATCTCCTAAAATCATAGCAGAAATTTCTTGTGGAGTATATTTCTTACCATTAGCCTCTACTTTTTCATTAGTACCCATTAATCTTTTAATAGAATAAATAGTATCTTTATTTGTAATCATTTGTCTTTTAGCGGCTCCACCAACAATAATTTCACCGTTTTTAAAAGCCACTACTGAAGGAGTTGTTCTTTCTCCTTCTGGATTAGCTATAACTTTAGCCTCTCCACCTTCATATACACAAACACAACTGTTTGTTGTACCTAAATCAATACCTATAATTTTACTCATATATAATCATCCTTTCATTCACTAACTTTAACCATTGCTGGTCTAATAACTTTATCTTTTAAAATATAACCTTTTTGTAATACTTCAAGTACCATACCTGGTTGGACACCATCACGCTTTTCTGTCATAATAGCCTCGTGGTATGTTGGATCAAAAGGTTTATTGTTGCCATCTATTTCAATGACACCATAACTTTTTAAAATGTTTACTAAATTACAGTAAATCATTTTAAATCCTGATAAAAATTTAGAAACTTCATCATCTAAATTAGTATCATCCATCTTTATTGCTCTTTCAAAATTATCTAAAATAGGTAATGTCTCTTTAATTAAATCTTCATTACAATATTTTAATAATCTTGATTGTTCTTCTTCTAATCTTTTACGATAGTTTATAAATTCTGCTTTACTTCTTAGTAAACTATCCTCTAATTCTTTAATTCTTTTTTCATGTGGTGGTTCTGGATGTTCATGACATTTACATTCTTCATGTTTGTGTTCATGACACTTGCATTCTTCATGTTTATGTTCATGTTCATGACACTTGCATTCTTCATGTTTATGTTCATGATGCTCATGACATTTGCACTCTTTATGTTCATGATGTTTATGTTCTGGATGTTTCTTTTCTTCTTCCATTTTATTTACCTTCTTTCATATTTTCTTTAATATATTCTAATAAAGCAATAACTTTATCATATTCCATTCTTTTTGGTCCTACTAAAGCAATAGTTCCTTCTTCACCATTTGCCTCATATTTCATTTTTACTATTGTTACATCATCATCAAATTCAGTTTCACTACCAATATATATGTTGATACCATTATCATTTTCTTCTATTTTATCAACTATTTCTTTATCTTCAAACTTACTAATGATATCTCTTATTTTATCAGCATTATTAAATTCTGGTTGCATCAACATATTTTTTCTACCTGTCATTGTAACAGATTCTTTAGCAAAATCGGTAAACGCTGTATAAAAAGCATTATATAATACTTCATGTTGTTTAACATACTTAGCTATAATAGGTTTTACTTCATATTCTAGTACTTTACCTACTTCATTTAATTGTGTACCAATAATCATCTTATTAATCAAATCTACTGTTTGTTTAATATCATTTATAGATACATTTTCTTTAATAGTTAAGTTTTTATGTTCAACATGACCTTTATCAGTTATAACAATAGCAATTAAATTATGTTCGTTAATAGGAACAACTTCTACTTTACTAACACAATTATCTTTAGAAGATTTACCTAAAACTATAGCCGTTAAATTAGTCATTTCAGACACTATTTCCATACTCTTAGTTATATAATCATCTAACATTAATGATGAATTATTAACAATTGTTTGTAATTTCAACATATCTTCACCATTTAATTCTCTAGGCTCTAAAATATGATCAACATAATATCTATATCCTTTTTCACTAGGTACTCTTCCTGAAGATATATGTGTTTTTTCTAACAAACCAGTTTCTTCTAAATAACTCATTTCATTTCTTATTGTTGCTGAAGAACAATTTAAAATATCGCATATTGCTTTAGAACTTACTGGTCTAGCAGTTTTAACATAATCTTCTACAATTATTTTTAGTAATTTAGTTTGTCTATCATTTAACATAAATCACCACCTTTTAGCAGTCTATTTTCTTAACTGCTACTTCATTATACTATTATATGTTAGCATTGTCAATATATGAGTGCTAAAAAATTAAAATTTCATATTTTTTTCACAAAAAAGATGTGTACTTGACACATCTACATTGTGGATAACCCTCACCTTGCCACTTTATCGGCAAGGTGTGTCTTTACTTCGTTTATATATTATTGCCATTTATACTATATTTGCTTATTGTAGGGTATATGGTGAATTTGGAGTACCTTCACCTCCTGTGAAGGTTATGGCTGAAGTCCCTGACTTCAGATATATAACTGCACGGACGCCAGTCGCATTCGACACCGAACTAATATTGAGGTCACCATTGTCGTCCACGCGCCGAACGTTAGACGAACTATATCTATTCATTAACCAATAGTAACTTGATGCAGTTGGATTTTCGATTGTATTTACATCTACAAATGTTTTGGTACTTCTCATATCTATATCATTGCCACTGAACATCTCGCCTACTGTTGGTAATCCGACATTTGCTTCCAATATTTCATCTTGGACATCTTCATAATTTGCTACATTTGGATAATTATATGGATAATCTCCTATATAGAATGTTTTATTTTCCGTATATCGATATGTGTTACTTATTCCATTAGCAAATGTATTCAGTGGAGTATATATTGTATGACTTGTAGTTATTGTTACCGAGCCTCCATATTCACTTTCTGTTGGAAGTAAGCCATTTAGTACTACTTTGATACTATCTTCATCTTTACTTACTACTCTAAATGTACACATATTGTCACTTCCACAAGCATTATCATCTCCACTATATGGTACATTGATATATTCTCCTACTTGTACATTATTAGTATTTGTTGCTTTGTTTGCTACTTGATAATTGCTCGCAAGAGTACCATCACCTCCCGTGATGGTTATATCAGAAATTTTTATAACTGCGCGAACGCCGTAACTGCTCGAGGAACTAGTGTAGCCCGTGTCACCATTGAAGTGGACATTGCGAACGCGAGACGAACTATTTCTATTTCCTAACCAAAAATAATTTTTAATATCTAAGAATGAGTTTTGCCCAGTAGTTCCATCGCCTGCTCTTTTATATTGGTCTTCATCTAATAATCCTACTTTTTTTGTTGTTGTTATTTCATCAACATCTGTATATATTCCTATATTAAATGTTGTATCTTGAATAGTTGCTTGAATACTACTATCTAAACTATTCCAAAAATAGCTATTTAACCAAGTATTTATATAACTGTTATTATACGCTTCTTCACTTTCCCATCCTGCACTAGCTGGAGAAATTGCTGTTAATGGTTGTTGCGTTATAAGTGTTAATGTTTTGGCAGATGTATCAAACTCTAATACTCGCCATTGATGGCCACCATACCATAAAAAGTTGTTTGAAACTTGCTCATTTGTTCCAGTATAATAATATAAATTAGAATTTGTACTATCTTTTACTAAACCAGTAGTATTTCCTTCTGAATATTGAGTTAATAAAATATTTATAAGAGAACCTGGAAATAATGGAACTTCACATTCTTCATTATATTCAAATATATATTGATTATTAGGATCATCCCATCTATATAATACACATCCTTGCATTTGTTCATTAGTAACTGGATTAGTTATATTTTCTTTTAAAAATCCTTTTGAAACTAAATCAGATAATTGTAATGCTTTATATTCAATAGAATAACCTATATCATTTTCAACACTATACTTATAGGCTGCTTCTTCAATGCTATCTATTGTTCTATCTAATGCTTGTTGTTTACTATTTTTAATTGATTTATCAATTATTGGATATGTTATAAGTGCTATTACACCTAATATTATAATTACTGCTAATAATTCCACTAAAGTAAAACCTTTTTTCATAAATATCGACCTCTATTCTTAATATAATTATACAATATTTATTAATTAATTACAATACTTGATTAAAATATATTAAAAAAAACATAATAATAATGGTGAAATATATGGTATATTTATTTATATTTATTTGTAAAATATTGGAAAATAGTATTGCCACATTAAGGTTAATAATTGTTTCTAATGGTAAAAAATTAGAAGGCGCTATATTAAATTTTATTTTATCTTTTATTTGGATTATATCAACTAGTTTAGTAGTATTAAATAATAATATATATAAAGTATTGATATTTGCTATTGGTTCTTTAATTGGTAGTTATATAGGTTCTATATTAGAAGAAAAAATTGCTTTAGGTAATAATATGTTATTTGTAATAAGTAAAAAATATAAAAAAATAAAAAATATAGAAAATACTTATTTAATTAATAAAGATATTTTAATGATTATGGTTAAAAGAAAAAATCGAAAAAATATCATTGATAAAATATTAAGTATCGATAATAAAGCAATTATAATATCTGAATCTGCTAAGCAATTAGTTTTTAAATAAATAAGGGTTATCGGTAATGATATTATAATTATCTAAGTCATCTTTATAAGAATTTATAGTCCATAGAAATGTTTCTTTTTTATTATATATTTTTCGATATTTATAAGTTAAAATATTATAATTAAAATTATTATATTTTTTATCTATATTTATACCATTTCCAATTATTAACCCACATTTATTATAAAATAAACTAAAGTATTTAATTAATTCATAATTAAAACTAGCAATATAAATATTTAATTTATATTTTTTTATTATATTATAAACAATATCAACAAATTCTTTAAAATTATTACTTTCTTCCTTTAATTCTATTAATATTTTTTTATTATTTTTAATATTATCTAACAATTCTTCTAAAGTACATATTTTACTAGGATTTTCTTTTGTACCAAAATTATATTTTAATAATTTTTTGTATTTTAATTTTTTAACTAAACCACTACCATTACTAACTAAATTAATAATCGGATCATGAATTATTACTATTTTTTTATCTTTAGTTATTCTTATATCAAATTCAATACCAGAAATAAAATCTAAATTAATTGCTGTTAATAAGGCTTGTTTTGTATTTTTTTGATATTTACTTATGTTTGATCCTCTATGTGAAATTATATTCAATTTACCACCTTATTAAATAATATGAAAAAAAGTTTTACTTTACAAAACTTTTTCTAAATATTTACAAATTTCTTCATTTATTTCATCTATTGATTTCATTTTATTATTAAAAGTACAATCTATTTTAACAAAATCATATAATGAAACTAATTCTAAATAAGCATTTTCAGCATGTTTTAAATGGTCTATATTAGACTCCAATTGATCAAACGGCTCATTTCTATTTTTCCTTATTTCCATTGATACTTCTAATGGAACATATAAAAATATTTTAATATCTGGCTGTGGTAATTCTAATAAACCAAATTCTAATTGTTCTAGCCATTTATACATTTTATGTCTTTCTTTAGTATCTTTTATTTTACCACCTTGATGAGCCATATTTGAATAAACATACCGATCTAATATAACATTATAGCCATTATCTAACATTTCATTAATTTTATCAATATTATATCTTCTATCAGCAGCGTAATAAAGAGATGCTATTTTAGGATCGACGGCATCTGCTCCTTCACTAAACCAACCATCACATATATATGATTTACCTAAATAAGGTCCTCCTATTATTTTACCTGTTGGCGAATCATAATTAGGAAATGAAAAATATTTAAAATTAGAAAATTTTTCAATTAACTTTTTACTTTGTGTTTCTTTTCCAGAACAATCTGTTCCTTCAATTACTATTATTTTACCACGCATAACTATTTCCTTTCATATAATGTAAAAGTATAATTAATACCATTATCACTATTAGTTCCTAATATTTTTTTATTAAATAAATTTTTATCGAAATTAGGAAAATAAACATCAGCTTCATGAGTATCATCTATTTCAGTTAAATATAATCTATCAGCCTTATCAATAAATTGTTTATACATAGATGCCCCACCAATTATAAAAACATCTTTATCTTTTATATAATTATTTAAATCTTCTAAATTATTGAATTGTATTACATCTAAAGGTAATCTAATTTTTTCAAAAGTTAATACTACATGTTTTCGATTAGGTAAAATTCGACCTAATGATACAAATGTATTATAACCCATAACTATAGTTTGATTCATTGTTTTTTCTTTAAAATATTTTAAATCATTAGGTAAATGCCATATTAAATCATTATTTAAACCTAATTCATTATTTTTACCTATTGCTGCTATTATACTAATCATAAAAACTCCTTACTGTGATATTTCAAATTTAATTGGGCCATGATGCTTATATTGTAATATTTTTATATCATTACAATCCTTAGAATTATCGAATTTATAAAAATCCCTAATATTAGGATTAATCCATAATTTAGGAGGTTTAATATCTTCTAATGTTTCAAAACGAGCTATTTGTTCTTTAATGCCTTCTACTTGATTTACATATATGTGAGCATCTTTTATACTCCAATCAATTGTACCAGGTTTTAAATCACATACCTGAGCAATTAAAGATAATAACACTGCATACTGTGTTACATTAAATGGTAAACCTAATGGAACATCACAACTTCTTTGATGAACCCATAAATTTAATTTACCATCAGTAACATCCCATTCACTAGACCAAACACAACTAGGTAAAACCGCTGTATCTAAATATTCATCTTGCCATAAAGAAATAAGCATTCTTCGATCAGTAGGATTATTTTTTATTGTATTAATCAATTTATCGATTAACTTATATTTATTAACAATATAACCATAAGCAGTTCCAATTGTATAAGCATATTTTTTATCAAATTTTTTTACTATTTCCTTTTCAACAACATTTCCATCTTCTAATACTCTTTGATGCGTTTTCCAATACCCTTCACTATCTATTTGCCATTCATCCCAAATATGAACATTTCTTTCTTGTAACCATCTAACATCATTAGATTGTGCTTGATAAATCCATAACATCTCTAAAATTGCTTGTCTAAAAAATAATTGTTTTGTAGTTAAAACCGGAAATTCTTTTGATAAATCAAATTTTAAGTGATAACTAGGTATTTTAATCGTATTAGTACCTGTTCTATTTTCAACTTCTTTACCTTCTTTTAAAATTTTCTTACATAATCTTATATATTCTTTATCCCATTTTGTCATACTACCACCTACTATTAATTTTATATTAATTATATTTTTAAGTCAATAAAATTAACTAAAATAGTATTAGAAATATAAATATATTCGGGATTTATTTTTAGTTTATCAGTTAAAATTAATTTATTCTCTTTTATTAATTTTTTTACAATATCTATACTTGTAATATCTATGTTATACTTTTTATAAAACTCATTAACATCAATACCATCAATTTTTCTTAAACCTAAAATAAATTCATTAGATATTTTTTCATTTAAATCTAATTTATGTTGTTCTATAACATAATTACCATTAATATAATTTTTATATGATTTAGTATTATCATATCTAGTATTATTTATATATCCCGAAGCACCAATACCAAAACCATAATATTCTAAATTATTCCAATAACCTAAATTGTGTTTAGATTCATAATTTTCTTTAGCAAAATTACTTATTTCATAGTGATGATACTTATTTAATTTTTTGTTAATTAAATGATACATTTCATAATCTAAATCCTCATCAATATTAAGTACATTATCAATATATAATTTTGTGTGTGGTTCGATAATTAAAGAATATGTTGATATATGATTAACATCTAAACTTAAAATAAAATCTAAATCTTCATTTAATTCTTTTAATGTTTGATTAGGTATTGCATATATTAAATCGATATTGATATTATAATCATATTTTTTTAATAAATTAACTAAATTAATAACATCATCTTTAGTATGATTTCTATTTAAAAATTTCAAATGTTTAGGATTAATAGTTTGCATACCAATACTAATTCTATTAACACCATATTGCTTTAATAATTTTATTTTATCTAAGCTTAAATCAACATTTGTTTCTACTGTAAATTCTAGTGCTTTTTTATTAAATAAATTAGTTAATTTTAATAATTTTTCTAATTGATTGCAATTTAAAACTGTCGGCGTTCCTCCACCAATATAAATGGTATTAACTAATTCACCTTTATAATTTAATTTAATTTCTTTTTCTAAACTTTCTAAATATTTATCTACCCAAGCAAAATTATAATAAAATTTACAAAAATCACAATAAGAACAAATACTATTACAAAAAGGTATATGAATATAAATAGACATAACATCACCACATTAATTATATCAAAAAAAGTTTAATTTCTTAAACTTTCAATTTCTTCTTTCGCTAATTTAGTCACTCTACTTATCGTTTCTAAATCCATTTTTAATTCTAACATTTTTTTAGCAGTTTCTTGTTTATTTTGTTCGATTCCTTGAGTGAGACCTAATTCTTTTCCTTGAGTGAAACCTAATTCTTTTCCTTGAGTGAAACCTTCTTCTAAACCTTGTTGTTTGCCTTGGATAAGTCCT
>CALVYO010000016.1 GCA_944372275.1 uncultured Bacilli bacterium | reverse complement strand
TTTGTTAAATTATCACCGCTAACCACAGTATAATAAGTAGCATTAGAGCCTTTATTACTACTACCTGGTATCTTTATCTGTTGCCCTGGATAAATTTTGTTAGGATCTGCTATACCATTGTATTCTGCTAATTTCTGATAAGTAGTTCCATATTTACTAGCAATACCACTTAAGGTATCTCCACTAACTACTGTATAAATAGTTTCACTAGTACTTGGCTTCTCTACTGGTTTAGATTGATTAGAAGTGTTACTAGAAGGACTACCACCTGCATATTTATCCCAAGCACTACCATCACCACTAAAGTAATTAAGATCTAAGTTGCCATTATAACCATTTAATTTACCAGTAGATGTGTATTGCCATAAAGCATAGAAGCTCCAGTATTTTAATGGATATTTATTAAACACATTATCTTGTGCTGTACCGTCATTAGTACCGTAGTTTGCTACCCATAGACCATAATCTGCATTAACTACACTAGACCAGTCTGCACTACTCATAACACTGGCAGACATATAGATTATAGGTTTAACTCCTGTTTTAGAATATACTCTATCAAGCCAAGCTTTAGCCCAACTCACATTAGTTAAATCTCCACTCTCCCAGTCAAGCACTAAAATAGCTTCTTTATGATAGCCCAATGTTTCTTTAATAAACCAGTCTGCTTCTGCTTCAGCAGTGTTTCCTAAATCAGGTCTCGCAAAGTGATATACTCCTAATTTCTTACCCAAACTTTTTGCCTTTTGATAAAAAGTGTCACACATCTCATCAGTATAGCCGTTGCCCTCTGTAGCCTTAATAATTACAAAGTCAGTAGCAATCGCTGCTAAATCAATTCCTCTCTGATGATGACTAATATCAATTCCTTTTAACATAACTATTCCTCCTTCAAATTATTTTATTTACTTCATTACTATTTTGAATTTACTATTGTCTTATATAAATCGGCTATTCCACCTGCACCCATAGTCGCTACAAGGCATAATACTAATGCTTGTAGTAAATTAGGCTCTATGTCTGTGAAAAAGCATATTAAGGCACTAATAATACCTACAATTACATTTTGTATAGGAATATACTTGTTAGGCACACTATCAATAAATATCTTTGTAATAGCACCTAAGATGTAAGCAACTAAAGCTATTATAATTACATAAGTTATTTCCATTTTATCTACTCTCCTCTCATAACTTAATATCTTCATTTTTTATTTTTTGACCTATTTTAAGGTACTCACTCTTGATAAACTCTGCATCTAACTTTACTTTAGAGTTCCACTTATTGGCTAAATACTCATCGCACAGTTGAATAATTGCAATAAACTGCGATTCCGACTTTGGCTCGTTATGTCGTAAATCGGATGCAAAGTTTGATATTTGTATGCGTAACTCTTGCTTATGGTTTTCTGTAACATAAGACTCTAACCTATCAACTTTAGCATTTATATCTGCATTTATGATATTACCTGCTTTCTTTAACAAATAAGAAATAGGATTTATCTTAATAGGTGTTATTTCTATGACTATTCCACACATTGCTAGAATAGCCAATATATCATTAAAGTGCTTTAGACAATAATTAATTATTTCATCCATTGTTCCTCCTTTAATTTGTTTTTGTATAAAATACAATTATATGACCACTTGATAAGTTGTAAGAAGTAGTACTAACTTGCAAAAGAAAACGTTTGTTGTTTGCTTGATAATAGCAAGAAGTAAAACCGCCACTATTTTCAAAATTCCAAGGTAAGAAGTGACCACCACTTGCCATATAGCCTCCTCCTTCGAAAGCAACAACCTTATCTACATCTGGCACGTTTAAATTAACTTGAACTTCAGTAGTTGATACAGCTCCTACTTCTAATATTTTTTTATAAAGTGTCTTACCATCTGACCATTGACCTACACATTGTTCGCTTGTCGAAAAGCTCTTTAAATTTTCATATCTCGGTATCTTTGGGTTAAGAATATTTTCATCTTTATCTATTAATACTTTATTCATTGTTATCACTTTCCTTTCTTTAATCACTTTCTGCAATTGCTTGCTGTAGCTCTTTGTCTGTACAAGTACCTTGATAGACACCTTGTATTACTGCTTCTCTTAGTTGATTCATATCCTCGGCAGTTACCTTATTGGTATCTGCAACTGATGGATTAGTATTTAGATTTTCTTTTTCATCATATATTTCTATCAATTAAACCACCTCCAATTTTTGCTTGATAGAATAATTTTTATTTAATTCTAGACTTGATAAATCTATTGTCTGATAAATCATGCTTTTATCATTAGAAACTATTTCTGCATTATTTATTAACTTGTCTATGTATAAACCAAAGGCTATAACAGTAGACGTTTCTGTAGTGCTCTCGAGGCTATAAGAACTTTCTTTGCTACTGCCATCTTGGTAATTGATTATTACTTTGTTATACAACTTAGCATTGTCATAACTATCATCTGTGTTTATAGCATTATTTAGATAACTACTAGCCTCTTGATTTAGTACTTGAGTAGCATTATTTCTATCTGCTACTTGCAGTACGTTTATGAAATTTAAGAACATTGTTTCATAGATATTTTTTTGCGTAACGTTTGTATCTGCTACCATTGTTAAGTTAGTCTCTGATAATAGGTTTTTACTGGTTAAATCAATACCATTTAGATAAGTGTTAGGTATCTCTACTGTAGATACTGTAGTGTTATTGTTTATTGTCTTGTTGTAGAGATTTCTAGCAAATACTAGGTTTTCATTTGAATAGATTTCTGCACTATTTGGTATTAGAGAATTGGTGTTGATATAAGTCTCTCCGTTATAATTAGAAGAATTATAGTTTTCTTTGATATTATATATTTTCCAATATTGTGGTTGTGGATTTAACATATATGAAAACCAGTTAAGCAAGTTATAATTATTATTTACATATAATGCTCTACGATTATATACAAAATACTGCTGTTCACTAACTTTAATCGGTTTCCATTTATAGTTTTCTAGCCTTTGAAAATAATAATCTGCTACAGTACCATTATCAGTTGAAGTTATGTTATTGTTAAATTCAATATATAAATCATTGTTGTTTTCTACTATGTAAATGGCTTCTAAATTGCAATAATCATAATTACCAAGATAATGTTCATATATTGTTTTAAATTCATTTGTACTATTATTAAAATAATACAACCCTATATATTTGTCGTTCGTTTGATTAGGAACTGCCCACCTTTGATTATTTAAAACAAAATAAGACTCATATTTATTTATAAAAATAACTTGATTATTATAATTATCACTATCAACATTTGCATAATAATTGACACTGCCTATTGTTTTTAAACTAAATGTTGATTGAGAAAAATCTTTTATCCATAAACTCACATTTCTGTTTGAAACTGAATTTCTAGTCAATAATATTTCACAAAAGAAATTATCATCTTCAAATTCAACATAACTATTTCCAAAACTCCAATAATCATTATCACTATCCCATTTATTCCATTCATTTTCATTGCCAACATTAATTTTTAAATCTATAACTCTAATACCATAAAAATCAGGGTTGGATTGATATTTCATAAATCTTCCTACCATTACATAATGAGAAGAATTAATGTCCTTATACATTTTTGCACAATAAAAATTTAAATAATCAGTTGGTAATATATAACTCTTTTGCAATGTAAAAATATAATCATTATTTATTTGTTGAGTAAAATTATTAAGCATAACTAATCTTTTTTGAGTTGTAGTAAAAGACCAATCTTCATCATTTGGAAAAGCAAGACAATCTATTAATGAAAAAGTTCCGTCTTCTTCTTGAATCATACATTGTATATATCTTAAATAAGCACCACTATCAAATTGATAAAATGTTTTTATAGGTATAAAGTTATTGCTTAGAATTGTTATTATTCCTCTTGCTTCATTGTCTGCAGTTTTGTAGCCTCCGTAAAGAACCAATAACTCACTGTCAGCTACTTCTATTAACCCTTCATATCTGAAACCATTCCACGTTGTTGGTAAATATGGATTATTACTTAAACTTCCGCCCCAATCAGAAAAAGGTATCTCATTAATCTCTTTAAATATCTCCTCAGTAGTACCTTGCTCGTTAGGTAACTTACCTATTAAGTAGTCAAATAAAGTTTGTTTAAATTCATCTGTCATAGTTACCCTCCTAACTTATCAAAGGCATCTCTAAGCCTGCTTCTAGTGTATTATTGCCAGTTATCTCTAACTCTGTTATTTGCAAGTTACTGAACACGATATTAGTTGTGTTTTCGATATCTACGTTACGAGCTATGTACTCGCCTTGAGAGATGTTACCGTTAGCTTTATTACGTTGATTATCAAAGAAATTTATTGCATTTTCACTATTGTAAGAGTTAGTTAACTCAAATGTATAAAAGACGTTTACTTCATCATTTACAATGTAGAAATTAGAGGTTTTATTTTTAATCATATAATCGCCCTTTAAATCATCAATTGGAGCATTAAAGTAAACTTGTTGCCCTACAAAGAATAAGTTAGCATTATGTGTTTCTATTTTAAGAGTTATTTCAGCTTGTCCTTTATATTTAATATAGTTTCTTGCAATAGCCTGAAGTTGGCTAGAATAAAGAACATCATTTCTAGACTCGTATCTTGCAATAGTACCATTTATACCTAATTGATTAGATATTCTTTGTATTTCTGAAGTATTATAGGCTACTTCTCTGCCTTGAATAATAGCGATATAAGTTATTTCTATCTCAGTACCTGATGAATAACTATCACTAGCACTAAGTGAATTTTCTCCAACTGTGTAATAGAAATCTGCTGTTATACCTATTTCTTTTTCATCATTTGTAGCCACTGTCTTTGATACACCATTTACTTTAATTGAATTAATAGTTCCTATTTTTTGTTCAGTAGTGAAATCTGTTTGATAACCATTCGCTATCTTCGTTTCTACACTTTCAATATTTGCATAAGTTTCACTAGAAGTTATTACTTGTTTATTACGATAATCAGTAGTTGAATAACTAAAAGACATATCATCTATAGAGTTCTCTTCCCACCATTCTTCATTGTATTCAATTTGACTAGCTCTAGGTAACGACTCAGGATCATAGAAGTCTATTGCTACTGTATTATCGTCAACTCTTCTAGTAAACCATTTAGAATTTGTTATTTCTGCTAAATACTGATAAACATCAAAAGCTGATTTATCTAATGTAGAATAAGCACCTATAATATCATCTGCACCATTTATTACAATGTTACCTACAATAAATCCGTAATCTGCAATAGCTGATGTAACTTGTTCTATTGCTTCTCTAACAGTCTTATCTGCTATAACAAAGTCTAGTGTAGTACCCTCACTTAACATAGTTTTAAAGTCAAGTATTTGAAGTTTACAGTACTTTGGTTCTCTAGGATTTAAGGAAATATTACCAGTATTTTTGACAACACCTGCAAATATCAACTCTTCATCATCATAGAACTCACATCTTGAATAATCTTTAGGAAAATAAAATCTTGATATATAATCTCTATCTTCTTCCCAACTCTTAGGATAACAAGAGTCAAGTATTACTGAAGAAGTAGCAAGAGTTTCTTCACTAATTTGTAGTTGTTGACTAAATACTACTTCCTCGTTATTAATTAATACCTTAATCATCTTTATACCCCCATCCCAAAGTTGTAATCGTTTTTTGCACCACTTGCAAAAGTCTTTCTGCGTTGTACCATTTGGCCTAGAGGGTCTTGTTCAAATTGATTATTAACTACTACGTTAACATTAGGATTATAAGAGTTAGAAGCACTTGCTAATAGAGATGGACTTAAATTAACCATATCTCCAATAGTTGCATTTAAACTTCCCTCCATATCTTCCATACCTTCTTCTAAACCTAAGACGTTCATACGACCAAAGTATGCAAATTCTGTTGATGGAGAATGAATACCAAACAATCCTTTGATGAAGTCTAAGACATTGCCTACCCAACCTTTGATTTTCTTTTTAATCCAGTCAAGACTACCAGTAATACCGTCCCATAATCCTTTAATTAAATCCTTACCAACATTAATCATGTTAGATATTCCATTAACAATTCCATCTACTATTCCTAACACTAATTTAGGTCCTAGTGTTATCAAGCTTGGAAGAGCATTTAATAGGCCTGTTATTAATCCGACAATTAGTTGAGGTCCTAACATAATAAGCTGTGGTATTGCTCCCATTAAACCAGAAATTATACTACTTATTATTTGAGGTAATGATTCTAATAGGACTGGAATAGCATTTATAAGGCCGTTCATTAATCCTATTGTCATTTGAATACCAGCTTGTATAAATTGTGGTAAATTTTCTAATAAAACAGGTATTAATCCTAATATCGCTTCTATAACCATCGGAAATATAGTAGGAAATGCCTGAGCTACTGAAGTCGCTATTTGCAAAATGCCATTTAATAAATTTTGAACAATGACAGGTATTTGTGGAACTAAAGCTGTTAATAATGTTTGGATTCCGGTTATAATTCCTTGAACTAAAGTAGGAATTATTGTTGTTATTCCATTTATTAAACCAACAGCCACCTGAGCTAAACCATTTGCTATTGCAGGCATATTATTAACTAAGCCATTAACTAAAGAGTCTATTACCTGTACACCTACATCAATAAATTCAGGAGCTTTATCTGCTATAGCAGTAATACCATTAGCAAGCTCATCTCCTAACTCATCTGCAAACCCTTCTATTCCACCACTTTCAAAAGCATCATTCAAACCTACTAAAGCCTCGTTAATGCTTGGCAGAACATCAGTTGCTAGAGATGTACTAAAACCACCTGCTAAAGTTCCTGCTAAACTTTTAAAGTTATCTTGCAAAGTAGATATTTGGCCACTAACAGTTTGAGATTGTTTTTCCATAGATTGAAAATATTTGCCACCTTCTGCTGTTGACCTTTGCATTGAGGCAGTAATTTCATCAATGGACAGAGTACCTTTTGAAATTCTATCATAAAGACTAGCCATTGATTCACCAGTTGTTTCACTTATTTCTTGAAGTGGGTTAAATCCTGCTTCAATCATTTGTTTAACGTCTTCCAATGAAACTTTACCAGCTGATGACATTTGTCCATAAGCCATAGCAATTCTATTCATTTTATCAGCAGAGCCTTGAGAAATGTCTCCTAACATTTTAAGTCTATTTTTTGCTTCTTCTGCCTCAAAACCATAATTCATTAATAATTGAGTGGTTTGTGCTAAATCTGAGAGTTCGAACGGGGTTTCTGCACCCATCTTCTTTAAATCCTCTACTAATTTTGAAGCTTCCTCGGCAGAACCAGTCATTACTTCAAAAGAGGTTTGATATTGTTCTATTTCCGCATTAAATTTGGCACCATATCCGATTAAACCAGCCAACGCACTAGATGTCCCTGCAATTGCTGTAGCACCGACTTTCATAGTAGTACTTAAACCTTTACCAACATTTGATAAAGCACTTTTCATTTTTGAGTCATCTGCTTCAAACGTAAAGATGACACTTCCACCATTTGTTGCCGTAATACCACCTCCTTATAAAAAGAGACAAAGGTAGTATTATTTACCCTTGTCTCGAGCTTATTTTAAATATAAAACTATTCTCCTGTTACTATAGTACCTTTTCCGTTGAAGGTAATTTCTAATGAGAACTCTCCTTCATCTTCTGCCGCTCCACCTAAATCGCTAAATTTTAGGTTAGCTGGTACTTGAAATTTAGTGTATTCTAGTACTCCCTCACTAATACCAGTTAGTAATTCAAATTGAATTAACTGATTATTAAATTGGGCAATAGAACCAGTAGAAATTAATGTTTTGATATTACCTAACACAGACTGAATTGCAGTGTTGTTCATATCAATTTTTACTGTTGTATCTAATCCCATAGCAACACCGGTTAATATAGCTCTTTGAATAGCATCGCAGAATACATAAAATGTCTTTTCTTCAAATTCAGTGTTAACTGTAACTTCACTAGTAGTACACATTTCAGTAAATGTAGGACTAGAACTAGTTCCAGTATTTAAGGCTAGATTTTTAATTAATTCTCTATTATTAATAAAGAAGTTTGTATTATCCATCGTTTTTTACCTCCTCGTAAACTTTAGTTATTATTGTTTGCAAAGTTAAATTGTAACCAATTCGTCTTATGTCTTGATAATTGATATTTTGAGGATTACTTATTTGTTTGAAAATAAGTCGCCAAGTCTCAATTTTATTATCAACTTCAAATTTCATACTCGCAGTTTGCCCAATTAAATTTCCCAACATATCAGCAGTTTCTTTTTGTTCTTGAATAGACTTACCAAATATACTTATTGAGAAATAATCAAACATAGGCTTACAGTTGCCATAGAATACCACTTTCTGACCGTCTGTCTGTTGAACAACAATGACCTTTACATCATTGTCGTTGGTTGAGTACTCTGCCTTTATCTTATAGTCACTAATTAAAGTCTTTAAATAAGCTATTAAAACATCGTTTGTTTTCATAATTTATTCCTTTCTATAACTCTAGTACTTATAGCATTTCCTTGTTTTTCCCAAGTTCTATCAAACCATTCAGAATGTGTGCTAGGAGTACTCCAATTGGTAGTTGTATCGTTAAAGTTATAAACAAATGGAGCATAAGGACTAGGAGATTCAAGATAAAACTTTTCTCCTTCCTTTTGAACACCTTTTGCTACAGTTTCACGTCTTAAACGGCCTCTGTTATTATTGTGAACTAATGCACTACTCATTGGAATTGTTGGATAAGTAACATTAAGAGTTTCTAGTGCTATTTCTTGAACTATCTTGCTAGGCAATTCTTTAAGTAATTTCCTAGTCTGATTATTCCATTTAAGTTCTGCTTTCATTTGACAGCTAGCATCTTATTTTCTACTCTGTTAAATATCCAATTATCTTGAACTTTTAAGACTGTATATGTCTTATTATCAAAGATAATTTGGTCTCCCTCTTTCACATCTACTGTTCTTTTAACTTGAAAATAGCCAGTTGCTTCAGGCACTGTATAAATACCAAATTTAACAGCATCTGCAATATCATAAGGACATATTTTAATTGGTACTTCATTATCATTTTGGTCATCATATATAGAGTTATCATCTTTTCTGTTATATTGGATTAAAGTCGCCTTTAAACCGTTAACTAGAAACATTTAATCTCCAAAGGGCATATTAATACCCAAGTTACACATTAATGGATTTCCTCTATATAGATAACCACCATTAGCCAAATATCTTAGTGCTAATGTAGAATAGTCAGTATGTAACTCTGCATCCATACTTCCTGCTTTTAGCTTGTTGGTATCAACAAATGGGATATCATGTTCAAACATAAACCTCATTTGTTCAAGACAAGCATTTTTTATAGGTAGAGGGACTGTAGTTGAATCCCAACTGTCGTCCCTTCTTGATAATCCTATTTGTGACAATATCATTTGAGATACTGCCTCTATTTGCCAATCTTGTGGAGTTTCTCCTATATCAGAGTATTTCGCATTAAATTCCTCTTTTGTAAAGAACATATCTGCCTCTACACACTTACTTCAGCTGGTGCTAATTTAAGAATAGCTTCAGGTCTTACCACTTCTGCTCCGAATAGAATATTACCTTCTAATACGAAATATCCTGGTAAACCATTATAATTACCATTATATTGAGCCATTGCACTAAAGAACATATCTCCGACACAAGCGATTTTGTTTGCAAAGTATCCTAACACACCACTTCCAAGAACTGCAGTGTTGATTGGGAATATATCTACACCATAGGCATTTGCCACTTGTCCTCTATCAACACCTTCTACACCTGCTCTTGTTTCATATTTAAGAATTGAAGTAAGAGCAGCAACTAACTTACCATATTGAACAGCTTCAAGACCTAACATGTAACCATTAGTAATATTTCTATTAAATAGAATCATTTTATAACTATTTAATAGATCTATATAATCTTGTTGAGTACTTGGTGCCCATGCTACTACTTGTCCATCAGTATAAGCTTCAGTACCATCACTCTTACCAGTAATAGCAGTATTTAACTTACCATAACCATAAGTATCTATCTTATTGGCGATAGCAGAGTCTTTTAATCTCATTTGTCCTTCAAGAGTACCTTCAATACTAGTACCAATCATTAATGGACTAATTGAGAATGAATAGTCTAATTGTAACTCTGTTAAATCTACTTTTACTGAATCATAAGTAGTTAGTGTTGGTGTTAATGCAGTGGTAATTTCTACATTACTTCTTTGATTAATAGTTGGTGCTATTTGTTTGATTACTTCAATTATTGGAGTACCAGTTGAACGTGCAACTTGCATCCAAGAGTCATCTAAGAAATTCATAAAAGTTGACTCATAATAAATGTTCTCATAAGTTCTTTTTGCAACTGCTTGTAAATCTAAGTTAATGTTTGTAAAATTCATATCTTATCTACCTCCTATTTTTTAATAAATAAATTTTTAATTGGTGTATTTCTATCAACCTTTATTTCAAGGTTAGAGGTACCACCAGACCCCTTTATTGGCCCTTCACCCTTTGATGTAGGCTCTTGTGTGGTAAAGTATGTTCCTTTAAATTTTTCAGCAATACTTGATATAGCTTTTTCGTCATCCTTCTCATCGGCAAATAATGACTCACGAAGTTTTGCAACCTCCTCAAACTGTTCCTTTTTGAAGCCTTGAGACATCATAGTAACTTTTAATTTTTCAGTTGATAATTCTTTATTGACTTTATCTAAGTTACCAACTGTATCGTTGTAACTTTTCTCTAAAGCAGAATACTTATCATTAAGTTCTGAGTAAGTTTTTTGACTTTCTGCTTCCCAGTCTTTCTTTGAACTTTCTAACTTACTTTCAAAGTCAGTCTCTTTAATATAACCCTTTCTTAGGTCTTTTGTTAGCTTCTCAACATCGAAGTCTTTGTCATCAACTTGTAAGTCTTTATTTAGCAAGTAATCAGTAATTTTCATATTTGTTTCCTCCTTATAATTGGCAAAGAAGCTAGCAGGTGTAGTTTATTGACTTGCAACTGCTATTGGTCATAGAGAGGCTTTCAACTCTCTGTTTTTTTGATTTAACTTTTTAATTTTTGCTTTAGTTAAATCAATTTTCGTTTGGTCCCCCATTTTTTCATAAATTGATAGGTCTGTTCTTAGCTTTTCTTTATTTCTTTCAACAGCCATTATCTTTTGTTGTATTTCGTATCTTTCTTGCCATTCTACTGAGTTGTAGTCATCATCTTGCATTTTGATAGGACTAGAAGCAATGGTAGGAACGTGTTTGCAATGTGGATGCCCTATTCCTCCATCTAAGGCAGTGCCTATATAAGGGTAAATATCGTTCTTTTTAGTCGAATAATATTTACCTTGATATTGCATACAAACGGGGCAAGAAAACGGATGGGCTTCAATGTAAAGAAGATTATTACCAGTTCTTTCAGCATCAGTTAATGTTCTATTCCAACCTGCACGAGTTAGATTAGTGTTATAAATCATAGAAGTATAATCACTTAAGGTATGCCACGAATATACCTTTCCATTTTTAAAATAAGGAACATTAGCCATTTGCTTATCATATTTATCAACGAAGTCTTTTAAATACTCTGCTTTATTAGGTACTTTTTTGGCTATTTCTTGACGTTTTTCGTAGTACTTGAGTAATTCATCAGTGAAACTCTTTTTTACCTCTTCAAGACGTTTATAGTCGATTAATTCAAAGTAATTCTTCGTCTTACCAATATCATCAACTTCATTAACTTTATCTACTAACTCTTCTAACTTAGCTTTAGAAGTAGTCATTTGTTTTCTATCACTTTTATCCCATTTTTTATCCACCCATTCTTTGAACTTAGTAGAAGAATATCCTAGTAACAAATAAGTAAAGAATTGTTCTTTTGTTTCGTTTTCTTTAGCTTCTGTTTTTAAACGATAATCATTAACTTCATCCTCGATAAAATCTTTTATCTTATCCATTACATCTCTCCAAATCTAATAGATAAGTCATCTTGTTCGCTCTTAAGTTCTTTTAACAAATCGTCAATATCTGTTTTCTTATCTTTTACATAAGTGTCATCAATTAATTTATTTAAAATTGGTAAAATGACTTTTATTTTGGAACTCTGAGGAATACTAGCAACTCCTTGAATGCTTCTTAAGATTTTAATTTTATCTATATCTCCAAATTTCTCATTAGGACCAAAGTCCCAACTTAATTCTGTTGGCAATACATTTTCAGTAACGTTTGCAACGTGCTGAGCCTTAATGATATTTTCAAAGAGCAAATTAATTGCTGGAGTTATCTGACGTTTAATAGCTTCGATAGTCATATCACTTGGATTTTTACTCATATTGATGTTATCTACATTTTGATAAGCATCTTTTTCATAACCAAAACTAGATGGACTTAAGCCTGACATTTGAATAACTTGATAATCATAAAATTTAAACGTTTCTACATACTCACTAATTCTGATATTACCTTGTAAGAACTCAAATACTGCATGGTCTTTATCTCCTGGTAATAAAGTAAAGTAATCATTTAACTTACCTACTGATAAAGTCTGTACGTTATAGGTCTTATTACCAGGCTTCCAACTCATCATTAAGTCTCCTGTTTGATAATGTTGACTTGTTGCTATTCTAGTCTTTGTTTTCTCAACTTCTTCAACTATTGTGTTAAAGACGTCCATCTCTGCATATAAGAATTTGCGACTATCTTTAAAGAAGTCTTGACCTATATCAATGTTTATCATTACTTCGTAAGGCTTAAGCTCTCGTTCTTCATAATCCTTATCAAATAAAGCATTAAATCTTGCTAATGGAATTTCTTCAGCTTCTCCTTTGCCTTTTTCAAAAGCTTTAAAAGTTATCAGAGAATTTCCATTTTTTATTTCTATCTTTCTTTTTAAAATATAGGTTTTCTCATCATGAGGAATAGGGCTATCATATTCTTGAACTATCACTCCACTTTTAAATTTGTCATATTCTTGGACTATGTCATGAATGTCTGACTCTTTGAAGCATTCCAGGTAAACCTTACCTTCAAAAATGTTTAAATATATAAAAGACTCTTCTTGATAAACTGCTAATTCTAAAGCTTCTTTTAGACTAGGCATTAACCAACCTATATCTAGTCCCTCAGACTGAGTAACTAATTCACTGCCAAATAATTGGTTAGTTATAAATTGAGCTATCTTTTTAGCTGATGGAGCTATACAGTATTGTTTCTCTTGAGGTATGTTATTTTTTCCATTTGTAATACCCGCTTGAGTTATTTCTGCCTCTATCTTGATGTAAGGAGCTTGTAATACGTTATATTTTGATTTGATTCTCATACTTTAACCCCCTCAAATAAATAGGCCCCAATATGAAGTTCTTTTCTTATAACATCTTTGAAAAGCAATTTATCTGGCTTAATAACTGTTCTTACAAATAAACTTTTAAAGAAATGACGTTTAAATAAAATAGTTACTACATAGACACGATTAAAAGCATCTTCTACATCGTCTACCTTTTGCGAACAGACATATTGACCATTAAGATAGAACTTTATTTTCCAGTCTTTAATTCTTCTTTTAAGTAACTTCATATCTACCCTCCTTTACATAGAAAAAAGCCCATAAGTCTAATTGACCTATGAGCTTCTTTGCTTTAATTAAGCTTCTTTGCCCTTCTATAAGAATAGAATAAATTATTTAATGTAACATTTTGTAACATCATTTATCTTTTATAACTTTTTTTGTGTATATAGTGGTCTCTGTAAATTTCATACACTTCAATCATTCCACACTTTTTACAAGGTACTTCTATTATCAAAGGTACTTCTACTTTAGTCTTTAATAAAGAATCTATTGTATTATAAAAACTATCTGTATCTATCTTAAATAAAAACCTTCTACTTGATTTACATTTAATAACCATACGTACCTCCTAAATAACTGGTAGCTTACCTTTATCTTTCCAGTCTATAAATAAATATCTTGAAGCATCTATTGAGTGATCTTGGTCTTTTAGAAAGCTATCAATACCAGTCTTGACTGACTTGATTTTATCATATTGATAAGACCTAAATTCTTCAAGACTTTCATCTATAGCTGACAAATCTACTGTTAAATCTTCATGAATATGAGTTATACTTTGTTCTTCTAATATAAACATAAAATCTTTATCAAATAATGACTGCATATATTCTACTCCCTCTCTGACAGAGCCAGGATACTTATCTGCTGAAATATTAGGTATGTTATCTGCATCCAATCTATTTATAAAGTGCAATGCTTCACTATCAACAACTGCATCATAAATCGGAACATTGTTATATTTCATCTTTAAATAGACTATAAATCGTCTCAATTGTTCGCTAAAGTACTCCGTAGTAGGACTTGTTCCTAGTTTAGCAGGGCTATGATAATAAGTTTGTAGTCTAACTATTCCCCAACGTTTAGTTTCGTTATTGTAAGCTAAAGCCCAGGGAACAAAAGTTGTGGGGTTACTAGAACCATAGTCTATTCCTATGCCTATTTCCCTTATTTTCCACTTTTCAAGGCTTTCTAGTACATTTACCTTATTAAATACTTTTCCCTCGCTTACAACCCATTTATTATAGATTTTTTGTAGTTTTAATGTCTTTGTTGGAAAAGCATTAGCAACTTCTCTTATCTTTTCTTCTGTATCTAGCTTGGGATTATCATAAGGAAAGAATACCAGTTTAATGTAATTTTTATCATCAATGTATCTTAGTTTATAAGGATGATTTGCCCCGCCTTCAACATTATAAGTTCTTATATATTTTTTATAAGGATGCCCTGTATAACTAACTAAACGGCCATATATTTGGTCAAATTGTTCTTGAAGTTTGTCTTGCGAATATATGCGAGCTGCTTCATCTACCCAAACAAATATCATTGGACCACCTAATATACGGTTGAATGCTTTATAGTTATCAAAACTAAAGAAATATATCTTGATATTATAAATTTCCAAATATTTTTCGGTGGTACTCCATTTAAAAGTAAAATCTCCTTTTTTTCTAGGAGTTGATTTTATAAATCCTTGACGTTCTAACATATCAACCATATCATCAGCTACATTACGTTTTAACGTATCAGTAGTCCAACCAATTATTGCACCTTTATATTTACTCCGAGGATCATACCTATATAATGCTTCTGCATACTCCGGAACAGCTAAATTGCAACTAAATGTCTTACCACTCTGAGTAGAACCTAAAACATCAATTTCTGGAACGTTTTGACTTATTATTAATTCTCTTAGTCTGTTTTGTTTCTTCGATAGTACTATTTCCATTTTCTACCAAGTCCTTTACACATTCATTAGATACAATGTCTGTCTCGGCCACTTCTTTTTTAGAAACAATTTTACCGTTACTATCTTTTACTAAATAACGGTCTTCACTTAATTTAATAAATTTCATTTATTATTACCTCCCATTGTAACAACTAAAAGCAATACTATTATTAAAATCATTGCTATATCTGTTAATTGCATAGTATCACTTCCTTATAAACACTGGACTGACGACATTTCCCATTGGTTGCATATAATTAAACCTTGCAACAAGGCATATCATCAGTACACCATATATAAGGGCTACCAAATCCGATAATAGTGCTATTTATAAGCACCATACTGACGATATAAGAGTTATAACCCTTTAGACTAACACACTTGCCCAAGTAGGATATATCATCAGTATGCTACCTATAAAGGTAGCCACAAGGTGAGGTTAGACTGGACTTACATCTTACGAATGCCAAGACTACTTCAATTCACTTAATAAGAATGATTGACCATTGTCAGCCCACATACCGTAACCATTTTTCATCTTTTTATATTTGCGACCGTTATAATAGCCATACTCTTTTTTATTTAGATTAGTTTTTTTTACAAAACCTTTAGGAATTTCTATATCTTCCTTTATTTCATCATTTGCTCCATCAGTACTTTTATTTTGTTCTTTTGCATCTTTGTCAGTAGCTTCTGATTCTTCATTATCTTTATTATCAGTACTTACGTCAATATCAGCATCGTTACTAGCATCATCATCTTGGTTATTTTCTTTGTTATCAGTAGTATCTAGTTCCCTAGCTTTATTGATTTCTGCAATAATATCTACCTTTTTAGTAGCTGTTAGCTCGATAGCCTCGCTTTCTGCTAATTCTTTTAATTCATTAATTGTTAATTCTTCTAATTTTTTCTCTTCCATTATTCTTCCTCCTCATATAATACTTTTTCTAAATTAGAATTATCTGTAACTACTATTTTTAAACTAGGTGTAACTCTTTCTTCTCCTTCATTATCAAATAGTTTCATATATTTGACTAACATATCAATAGCCTTTAACTTATCATAAGTTTCTATTGACTTGCCACCTCTAGTTTGTTTAATAGTTGCTATAGCTTTCTTTTTATCAATATCTAGTTCATTAGTATCTTTAAATAATACTTCATTATTTTTTATTTCTGCATAATCAGTACCATTAGCAAAAGCGATAGATTTTAATTCCCTTAATATGTCTTCTGCCTTAATTTTTACGTTCTCATTAGCTTCTGCTATTAGTTCATCATATCTAGCCCTTAATTCACTCTTACAGAATAGTTCACTTGCTCTTCTATCAATAGTACTTCTTTTCATATTTTTAGCATCATAACTATTGCAATAAGCTTCATATTGGCTCATACCACTAACTAGATTTCTAATATATTTTTCTTGCTTAGGTGTTAACATATTAAATCATCTCGATATATTTATTATTTATATCATTACAATAGTTAACAGCTTCTTCTTTATTATTAAACACTAACTTCATTCCTAAGGCATTAGTTACTCTCCATAATTCATAAACTTCTACTTTTTGGTCTACGATGGTGTTTCTATCTCTTTTATTACCAGTTATAGTATTTTTAAACACTTGAGTAGTAACTGTTACTTTTTTTAGTTCTAGTCCTCTAGGTATCTCTTTATTAAATTCCATTTGTACTTTATTACTTTCATCAACTCTTAAATACTCACATTTACAAATAAGACCTGATATTGGAAATATTAATATGTTTCCCTCTTCATCTTCATATCTTGCTAACTTATTTTCTAGTGTTTTCACTGTTTCATTAA
>CALVYO010000015.1 GCA_944372275.1 uncultured Bacilli bacterium | reverse complement strand
TTATTATAATTAATGAAATTTGAGATATTTATTTGAAATAACATAATAATAAAAAACTTACCTATTATGCTAATAAATTATTAGAATCAGAGATAACAAAGATTCAAAAACAAATTGATATTTTAACCAAAGAAATAAGTAAATATGATACTTTGATAGAGCAAATTTATATTGATAAAGTAGGTAACAAAATACCAGAAAAAACTTTTGATAGTTTGTTAAGTAATTATAATGAAAAATTAGAAATATCTTCTGCCAAGAAAAAAGAGTTGTTAGAACAAAAAGAAAAAGTTGTGATGGCAATTAAGAAATTTGATTTTGAAAGTTGTAAAACTGCAGTAAGATCATTTCTTAAAACTAAAAAACCAAGTAGAGAATTGATAGTTAATTTAGTAGAAAAAGTTGAAATTGATAATGATAATAATATTAAATTGTACTTTAAATTTCCAGAATTAACATCATATTTAAGGTGATTTTTTTTAAAAACTTTTGTTTACCAAAAAACTTGCAACCATCTTTTTAGTTTACCAAAAAACTTGTAAGGGGGGTGACATTACCATTTTTATCATATGGTGGCTCTTCATTATTAATTACATTATGTAGTGTTGGAATTGTATTAAATATTAGTCGAAAATAAAAGCTGAAATTATCAATATTTGTGATAGAATATATAATTTAGAAAGGAGATGTTGTATGAAAAAAAAGATACCTAATCAAACAATAAAAGAATTAGATTCAACTGAATCATTGGAATTATTAGAAGTTGTTAAGCACCTAAAAGTGCCTAATGCACCAGGAAAAACTGGTAATAATAAAATAATTGAGCATATTATTGGTCAAACTGTAATGTATACTGATGGAATTATAGCTGATATATCAGATAAATCAGTTAAAGATATTGAAGGGTATTATATTGGTGAAACAAAATATGAAGATGTTGATACTTTAAAAACACGAAAAGTTTTATTAAAAAATTATACTTATGTAGTTGTTTATACAATAGTAAATGAAAAAAGAACAATTGGTAATGTATCAGGTTATTTTGATATAATAAAAAATATAACTATATATTTAAAAGATATTAATGATGTAGTTGCTTTAAAGAATGCTAGAGATTTGATTGAAAGTATGCAAGTAATCGGTAAAAAAGTTGATTATAGTTCCTTAACTAATTTTGTTCTATCAAGTAATATTTATCAGTTAAATTCCCATGAAGAATTTGCACCAAAAATTTATTTAAAAAAAGATTAATAATAATGTGTTATTAATTTTTTTGTGGTATAATTAAATTAGGAGATAGGGTTATGAAAGAATATTTAGATTTTTCTAAAAATATCGCAATATATGCAGGTAATATAATGAAACAATACTATAATAATTTTACATTTTCTTATAAAGAAGATAATACAGTTGTCACAATTGTTGATAAGAAAATAAATAGTTATTTAATTGAACAAGTTAAAAAGAAATATAAAAATCATTCTGTAAATGGTGAAGAAGAAAGTTTTAATAATAATAGTGAATATATATGGGTTTGTGATCCGTTAGATGGAACAGGTATGTATGTTGATCATATACCAGTATTTGTTTTTTCCTTAGCTTTAGTACATAATGGTAAACCTATTGTTGGAGTTGTGTATGATGTTAATGAAGATAAAATGTATTATGCGATAAAGGGAGAAGGAGCTTATTGCAATGATATAAGAATACATGTTAATGATAAAAAATTAGGAGAATTAGGTTATCGGACAAATATAGAAATATTTGAAAACAACATTATAGATGAAGTAGCTTTAATAAGTGAACTAAAAAATTATTCAAAAATTTCTTCAATCGGAAGTGTTGCTAGAAGTTGTATGGCAATAGCAAGTGGATATTTTTCGTGTGATATATTCCCCGGAACAAATCACGGAAATTGTGATATAGCAGCATCTTATCTTATAGTTACTGAAGCCGGAGGAAAAGTAACAGATTTATATGGTAATAATCAACGATATGATTCTGATATAAAAGGAGCTATCGTAACCAATGGTATATCTTATAATGAGATATATGAAATAATTAAAAAATATATAATTGAATAGTAAATTATTTTTTAATAATTGTTATAATATAATAAAGAGGTATGTTGTATGAGAATTTTACATTGTTATAATTGGAAATTAAACGATATTATTCCTATTTTGGAAAAAGTTAAAGAACAAGGATTTGATGCAATCCAAATAAATCCTATTCAACCTTTAAAAGAAGATGGGCTAAAAGAATGGTGGATGTCTTATCAACCAATAGGTTTTAGTATTGGTAATTATTTTGGAACTAAAGAAGATTTAATAAAATTATGTAATGAAGCTTCAAAACATGATATAAAAATATTTGCTGATGTTGTTATAAATCATATGGGAGCAGCAGTAGATGATAATTTTAAACCACATCCTAAGGTTGATTCTAAGTTAATGAAACCAGAATATTGGAAAAATAAAGTAAAAGTTAAAGATTGGAAAAACAGACAGGACGTTATACATAATTGTATTGATTTACCTGGACTAAATGTTTATCATAAAGATGTTGAGGATATGATAGTAATATTTCTAAACGAGTTAATTGATTGTGGAGTAATGGGATTTAGGTTTGATGCTGCTAAATCGATAGGATTACCAAGTGAGGGGTACCGCTTTTGGCCTAATATAATTTATCGTTTAAAAAAATATGGTTTATTTTTATATGGTGAAGTTATATTTGAAGAAGATATAAAAATTCGCGATGAATATGCTACATATATGCATTTATTAGGTAACTATGATTGCACCGATAAAAATCAAATGGTTAAATATATTGAAAACCACGATACATTTTTAAGTGATGATGAATTAGGATATAGTAAAAATTGGCCTAGTAAATTAATAGTTGATGAGTATTGTAATTTAGTAAAATGTTATGAAAATACATTATTTTATATAAGACCTTTTGATGATTCTTGGCAAAATGAAAAAATAAAAAAAGACCAAATTAAAGAAAAAGATAAAATTATGACATTAAAAAAATAATTTACTTTTCCTTTTTTTATGATAAAATATTAATAAAAAAAGGAGATATTATGATAAAAACAAAAAAACAAGGTTTATTAATAGTGATTTCTGCCCCTTCTGGTGCAGGAAAAGGAACAATTATAAATGAATTATTAGGTAAAAATGATAATTTATGGTTATCTATTTCAGCAACTAGCCGTCCTAAGAGAACTAATGATATTGAGGGAGTAACTTATTATTTTTACGATAAAGATGAATTTGAAAATAAAATTAAAGATGATTATTTTTTAGAGTATGCATTATATGCAGGTAATTATTATGGAACTCCAAAAAAATATATTCAAGAACATCTAGATAAAGGACAAGATGTAATACTAGAAATTGAGATTCAAGGAGCAATGCAAATAAAAAAAATAATTCCTGAAGCTTTATTTATTTTTATAATGCCACCTTCTTTAAAAGAACTAAAAAAAAGATTAGTTGGTAGAGGTACAGATACCAAAAAAAAAATATTAGAACGTTTTAAAATAGCTTATCAAGAAATGAATGAAGTTACAAAATATAATTATGTTGTAGTAAATGATGACATAACAGAAGCAACAGATAAGATATTAGCAATTATTAAATCCGAAAAATGTCGTGTCGATAGAATCGAAGAAGTATTTTTAAATACCGAAGAAGAATATATGCATGAAATGTTAATAGATAAAGATTTAGATAATTCACCTTTAGAAATAGAATGAAAAAATATGGTTTCCCATATTTTTTTAGTTTATTCTTGTAATTGAAACACATCCAGAATATAAATCATTTGGTACTAATTCAAAATCAACATCTGAAGCATTAACTAATCTATAACTGCCACCTGCAGTCGCTTCAAAAATAGCATTACCATTGATTGTACCAGTTTGACAGCATGAAACTTTATTATGAGTTGAAGAATGAGCAATTAATTCAATGTTTGGCCAAAATTTTCTAAATTCAATACTTAATGCTTTATCTTTGCAATCTTTTCCTTTATTTTTAACATTAACCCACCAATGAATTATATATATACCTTTTTCTGGAATTGAAAAGTCTCCGGTTATAGGACTATATGATATTTTGCTTGATAAGTTTGTATTTTGAAATAAAATTGGATTTTGTACAGGAACAGTTGAATTTGATAAATCATGTACCATAGCATAACTTTGAAAAGATTCTGCTTGAGGTCCAGTAGGTCCAGTAGCACCAGATGGTCCAGTAGGTCCAGTAGCACCAGATGGTCCAGTAGGTCCAGTAGCACCAGATGGTCCAGTAGCTCCAGTAGCCCCTTTTGGTCCGGTAGGTCCGGTAGCTCCAGATGGTCCAGTAGGTCCAGTAGCACCAGATGGTCCAGTAGGTCCAGTAACACCAAATGGTCCAGTAGGTCCAGTAGCACCAGATGGTCCAGTAGGTCCAGTTTCACAAATGTCAATTAAACATTTTATTACTTGGCAAAGACAATCATTATTACATTCGGAATTATTTTCAACAAAATTATTATTCACATTGATTCTCCTTTCAATGTTATTATATGACGTATTGTAAAATACGAATAAACAAAAAAACCACAAAAAAATAGCGAAAATATTTTCGTATGTATTTACAATATACTTAATAAATGCTAAAATTTTTTTGATGGTGATATTTATGGAAAAAATTATTTTTCACATTGATGTAAATAATGCATTTTTATCTTGGACAGCAATAGAATTACTTAATAATGGATATAATTATGATATTAGAAATTCTTATGCGGTAATTGGTGGGGATCCTAAAGCAAGACGAGGAATTGTTTTAGCCAAATCTACTCCTTGTAAAAAATTAGGTATTTATACTTCAATGAATTTATATGAAGCAAAGAAAATATGTAACATATTAAAAGTCTTTCCTCCAAACTATAAATTTTATAGTGAAATGAGTAATAAATTATTCCAATTATTAAATAAATATACACCAGATATAGAAATAGCGAGTATCGATGAATGTTACCTAGATTATGGAAAAGTAAAAAATATGTATGGTGATCAATATGAATTTGCTAAAAAAATTCAAAAAGAAATATATGAAACATTAGGATTTACAGTAAATATTGGTATTGCCAATAATAAATTATGTGCTAAGATGGCTAGTGATTTTAGTAAACCAAATAAAATTCATACCTTATATAATTATGAAATAGAAAGTAAAATGTATCCATTACCGATTAATGACTTATTTATGATTGGTAAAAAAACAAGTGAAAAATTAATTAATTTAGGTATTAAAACAATTGGCGATTTAGCTAATTATCCTTATGAAAAATTATACATATATTTTAAAAATCAAGCTAATTTTCTAATTAATCAAGCTAGAGGAATCGATAATAGTATTGTCGATAGTGAAACTTATATACCAAAAGGAATTAGTAACGAAATAACCTTAGATAGAGATATTATAAAAAAAGAAGAACTTTATCCTTATTTACTAAATTTATGTGAATTGGTAAGTGTAAAATTGAGAAAGCAAAATAAATATACGACAGTTATATGTATTATTTTAAAAGATAATTATTTTAAGAGAAAGTCTCATCAAAGAAAATTAAATAACGCTACTAATATTACTAGTGAAATATATAAATATGCAAAAGAAATATTAGAAGAAATGTGGAATGAAGAAAGAGTTCGATTAATTGGTGTTAGGTTGGATAAATTAGTTGATAATGTTAATTACCAAGTATCTTTATTTGATGAAGAAAATATAGCTGATTCTAAAGTTGATAGTGTAATCGATAATTTAAAAGAAAAATATGGTAATAAGATAATAACTAAAGCAAGTATGAAAAATGTAAAAAAAGACTTTAAAAATTTATAATTTTATGATAACATATTTTAACTAACAAGGAGGAAGCCATGTAATGTTAACAAAACAAGAGTTTGAAATTGCCGAACGATTAATAGATTTATCTACAAAAATAAAAAAATCATATTATGATTTATATCAATTAGAAATATCAACTGGAAAACAAACAATTGAATATAAGGAAACAATATTAAAAATCAAACAATTGTTGAAAATTCAAGAAGATATTTATTTAAGAAAAAAAAAAAAATGCAAATAGTAATGAAAACATTCTGAATTATATAATTAGTAATTATCAGTGCAGTTTAAGTGATGAAAATTTTTATAACCAATTAATACAATTTGATGATTCGACAATTATAATGCGGATAGCATCTAAATTATCTGAAAATTCAATTTATAATTTAAGAAAAAATGGTTCTAATTTAGAAAAAAAGATTTTTTCCGCAATTAATGATAGTATTGAAGTTAAAAGAAATGTTATTTTAGATATTATTCGTTGCCATTTAGCTGTTAATGAAAACTATATAAATTATAGTAAAGATTTAGACACTAAATTAATTTTAAAAAAAGTTAAATATGTTGCTAGTTTTTTATACTTTGAATTAGAAGAAGAATTTTTAAAAAATAATTTTGAAATAAATAATAATCCATATATTAGTTATAGAATGTTTTGTCAATTTATGGGTGTTTCTAAAGATATAATTGAAGAAGTAGTAATCGCATATGGTGTTGAATTTTATGCTAATATTGTTAATTTAATGCTCCAATATAATGACAATAATCTAAATGATTATGAAGTAAAAGCCAAATTAATAAATGAACAATGTTTTTTAAGAGCAATATTTATTTTACTTGATGATGAAACAATAATGAGTTTAAATGCTATTTTACATGATATGATTGATGATGTGGATATGCAAGATAGTTTAAAAAATAAAGATAAAATAGTTGAAATGATTATAAATGCTTATCGCAAAGTAAAAAAAGATCGATCTATTCCAAAAATTATTTCACTAAAATTGTAAAAAAAATTGTAATTATGTGAAATTTGTGTTAAAATAACAATTAGGTGATTTAAAGATGGACTTAAATGAAATTAAAAATTCATTAAATTCCAATCCTAATTTAACTGAAGACATCAAAGACTGTTTAATGGAATTGATATATTTATTTAATAGTAAATTTCCTAATGTAAAGTTAGAAAATTTAAATGAAAGATTAAAAACTTTAAATATAATTAGAGGTAGTAAGTTTTTAATAAGAAAATCTTCTTATTATAATCCAGTGACTAATGAATTATTAGTTAATATGGTAAAAATTGAAAATAATGATTGTAAGCATATCTTAATGCGAGAATTATTAAATATTATTACTGCTAAAGATAATTATACTGGTTTTAATAAGGATAATGCTTATGAAGCATTAAATATCGGATATACTGAAAGATTAGCTAACTTCCTAGTAGGAAACGATACCGAATCAGAGTATGAAGATGAAATTGTAGCAAGCAATTTATTAGAAAAGATAATTGGCGAAGACAAAATGTTTAATGCATATTTTACTAATGATGCTAGTTTAATATTTGGAAATTAAAGGAGTCTATTATGCAAGAATTTAATAATGCCGCTAATTATAATTTAGGTCGCGGTGGAATGTTAACTGATGTATGTGCTAAAGCAATTTCTTTAGCGCAACAATATGGTAAATTAGAAGAAGTAACTAGTTACATTAAGGATTTACCTCCAGCCTCATCTTTTAATAATCCAAGTCCTGGTTTAGATGAATTGATTGCTGGTTTAAATAGTATGCAGATGACACAAGAAGTTAGTGTCGAAGCAAGAACAAGATAAACAATGAAAAAGAAGTAGTATTAAAAGTAATTATTAATAGAGAGAATGTGGTTGGTGGAAACATTTGATAATCTTTTAAGAATTCACCTTTGGAGTTTATTTGGTGACGCGTTATAGTCTAATGAGTATAAAATTAAGGTGGTACCACGAGCAATTCGTCCTTTTAGGATGAATTGTTTTTTAATTGAAAGGATGATTTAAAATGGAAAATATTATAAATGATGTTTTAAAAGAAATAGAAAACATAACTGATACTAAAACTTTATATGATGTAAGAGTAAAATATTTAGGTAAAAAAGGAATTATTAGTGAATTATTGTCGATTTTAGGAACTTTATCAATCGAAGAAAAGAAAGAAAAAGGACCAATTATTAATAATTTAAAACAAGAAGTAACAAGAATATTAGATGATAAAAATAGAGAAATTGAATTAAAATTATTAAATGAAAAATTAAAAAATGAAAAGATTGATATTAGTTTACCAAGTACAAAGATAAATATCGGTGCTCCTAATATATTAGAAAAATTAATCGAAGAAGTAGAAGAATTACTTATGTCAATGGGATATGATGTCGTGGACGGACCTGAAGTAGAAGAAGATAGATATAATTTTGAAATGTTAAATATACCTAAAGGACATCCGGCTAGAGATGCCCAAGATACTTTCTATATTGAAGGGGAAGAAATATTATTAAGAAGTCAAACTTCACCTGTTCAAGTAAGAACTATGTTAGAAAATAAAGGTGAAAAATCAATTAGAATGATATGTCCTGGTAAGACATATAGAAGAGATGACGATGATGCCACCCATTCTCATCAATTTATGCAAATTGAAGGTTTATTAGTCGATAAAGATATTAGTTTATCTGATTTAAAAGGAACGATCGATGTTATAGTTAAAAAATTATTTGGGCAAGATATAGTTACAAGATTTAGACCAAGTTATTATCAATTTACTGAACCATCAGTAGAAGTTGATATTAGTTGTTTTAATTGTAAAGGTAATGGTTGTAACATTTGTAAAAATACTGGTTGGATTACTGTAGCAGGGGCTGGTATCGTCCATCCTAATGTACTTAAAATGGGCGGTTATGATCCAAGCATCTGGTCTGGTTTTGCTTTTGGTTTTGGTGCCGAAAGACTTGCTATGTTAAAGTATGGAATTAATGATTTAAGAGTATTCTACAATACAGATTTAAGAGAAGTAAATACCTTTGATAGAAAGGATGTTGAGTAAATGATAAGTTTGGAATGGGTTAAAGATTATATTGATATATCTGATCAAGATTTAAAAGAATTAGCCATTAAAATAACTAAAGCCGGTATCAATGTTGAAAAAGTTATTACTAACCATATCGATAATTTAGTTATTGGTGAAGTAATTGATTGTATTGATCATCCTGATAGTGATCATTTACATGTTTGCCAAGTTGATGTTGGTAGTAAAATTACTCAAATTGTATGTGGTGCTCCTAATGTAAGAAAAGGATTAAAAGTTATAGTTGCATTACCAGGGGCTGTTTTACCAGGTAATTTTGAAATTAAAAAAAGTAAAATTAGAAATCAAGAATCAAATGGGATGATTTGTGCTTTATTCGAATTAGGTTTAGAAGAAAAGACAGAAGAAAATTATAATAAAGGAATTTATGAATTAGATAGTAATGCTAAAGTAGGAGATGATCCTATTAAGTATTTGGGATTAGATGACACTTTATATGAATTGGATATTCATAAACATCGAAACAATGATTGTTATTACCATATTGGTTTTGCTTATGAAATTGCTTCTATTTTAAATAGAAAAGTAACTTTACCTGATAATTCATTTAAAGAAATAAAAGATTCAATCAAAAATCATTTTACTTTACAAGTTGAAACTGATAAATGCCCTTATTATCTAGCTAAGATGGTGACTAATATCAAAATTAAAGAATCGCCGGAATTTATTAAAAAAAGATTACTAGCAGCAGGAATGCGTCCTATTAATAATGTTGTCGATATTTCTAATTATGTTATGTTAGAATATGGTCAACCAATGCATTTTTTTGATAAAGACAAATTAGGTAATAATATCTTAGTAAGAGAAGCAAATAATGAAAATATAATTACTTTAGATGGTAAAAAAAGAGAATTAATAAATGATATTGTTATAACTGATGGTAATAAGCCTGTTTGTATTGCCGGTGTTATGGGGGGAGAAAATACCGAAGTAGACGAAAATACTAAAACAATTTTAATTGAATCAGCTATATTTGATGCTGTAAGTATTAGAAATACTGCTAATAGATTAGATTTAAAAAGTGAAGCATCTATTAGATATGGTAAAGGTTTAAATTATGAATATACCGAAAAAGCCTTATTAAGAGCGTGTCATTTGTTAGAAAAATATGCTGATGCCCAAGTTTTAAGTGATATGGTTGTTCACGATAAAATAGATAAAACTAAAAAAATAGTTGAATTCCGTCCTTGTGAAGTAGATAAAATGTTAGGTATTACTATAAGTAAGGAAGATATGGAAAAAGAATTAAAAAGATTAGACTTTGAATATAAAGTTTACGACGATAAATTTATAGTAACAATTCCTAATCGAAGATTGGATATCGAACCAAATGTTAATGATATTGCTGAAGAAATCGGAAGGTTATATGGTTATCAAAATTTAGTTTCTACTTTACCTAAAGTTGATATTAAAAAAGGGGAATATGTTGGTAATGTTAAATATCGCAAATTAATATCTAAAAGATTAAGAGCATTAGGTTTAAATGAAGTTAAAACTTATACTTTAGTATCTAAAGATATGCTTAAATTTAACTATGAAAATAAAGAAAATATCATTTTACCAAATCCAATGAGTAGTGATAAAGAAGTTATAAGAACTACATTAATTCCATCTTTATTAAATGTTTATAATTATAATAAAACAAGAAAAGTAAATGACGTTTTAATTTATGAAATAGCTAAAACTTATGATTTAAATTATAATGAAGATAGTAAAATATGTATTTTAATGAAAGGAAATTATATTAATAATAGTTGGAATAATACTAAAATTAAAGTAGATTTTTATTTAATAAAAGGAATATTAGAAAATTTATTAGATTATTTAGGCCTTAAAAATAGATATAGTTTTAAAACTGATGATATACCTAATATGCATCCTGGTATGTCTGCTAGAATTTTATTAGATAGAAAAGAAGTAGGAATAATAGGAAGAATTCATCCTAATGATGCCAAAGATGAAATATATATTTGTGAATTAAGTATGGATAGTTTAATTACTAATATTAAGCCTATTAAATATAAAGAAATATCAAAATATCCAAGTATTATAAAAGATATGGCATTTATTATGTCTAAAGATACTGAGGCTAATGAAGTATTAAATATTATAAAAAAATCAGGTGGTAGATTATTAACGGATATTAATATATTTGATGTATATGAAGGCGAAAATGTTGGTGATAACGAAAAATCTATTGCTTATTCTTTAACATTTAACGATAATACTAAAACTTTAACTGACGAAGAAGTTAATACATTATTTGAAAAAATAATAAAAGATGTTGAAAATAAAGGTTATAAATTGAGAAATATGTAAAAAAAGTAAGGCAACTTACTTTTTTTATGGTATAATTTAAATAGGTGATAGTTGTGCAAGAAAAAGATTTAGAAAGAGAATTGGATAAAGCAATTGGTAATGTAGAAATAGAAGGACATAGTATTCCTAAACATGAGAAGGATATTGTTTCTAGAGTATATCAAAAATATAAAGATAGATTAGGTACTGATGCTGTTGACTCTTTATTATACGGATTAGTTGAAGAAGCAAAAAATATGGAGAAAGAAAATGGTAGAAGTAAATAGTAGAGTAAATGAAGCATTAAGTTATCAATCTAAGTATTGTTATCCTGAAAGTAGTGTATTAATTAATAAATACGATATTCAAGATCAAAGAACATTAGATAAAATAGAACGTAATGTTACTGCATTAATGTTAGTAAAATTGCAAACAAAACCATTGCCTTGTTCTAAAGAATTATTTAGTGTAAATTATTTTATAGATTTACATCGTCAAGTTTTTGAACATCTTTATCCATTTGCAGGAAAAATAAGAAGTGAAAATATAACTAAAGGTAATACACCATTTTGTCGCCCAGAATTTATATACAAATATTTAAATATGCTATTTGATAAAATATTTGATGATATAAAAAAAATCAAGTCAAAAGAAGATATAATAGTTTTTTTATCTTATTATTATTCTGAATTAAATGTTGTTTATCCATTTAGGGAGGGAAATGGTAGAATAATGCGAGAATATTTAAGACAAGTAGTTTTGTTTATAAATAAAAACTTGGGTTTTGATTATGAATTAGATTTTTCAAATGTTACTTTAGAAGATAAAAATAATTTAATGAATGGTTCAATCATTAGTGCTATGAATGGTAATTTAGAATTATTAAATAAATTTTTTAATAGTATGTTAAAAGAAAAAGAAGTTATAAAAGAACATCAAAAATAAATGTTAATTCATTTATTTTTTTGATATAATTATGGAGGTGAAGTTGTATGAGTAAAATAAAAATAATGGATGAGATTTTAGCAAATAAAATAGCTGCTGGGGAAGTTGTTGAAAGATGTGCTTCAGTAGTAAAAGAATTAGTTGAAAATAGTATTGATGCGAATAGTTCAGAAATTAAAATAGAATTAAAAGAAGCAGGGACTAATTTAATTAAAGTAACTGATAATGGAATAGGTATGGATAAAGAAGATGCTATTTTATCTTTTAATAGACATGCAACAAGTAAAATAAAAGATGAATCTGATTTATATAATATTAATACTTTAGGTTTTAGAGGAGAGGCTTTAGCAAGTATTGCTTCAGTTAGTAATGTAGTACTTAAAACTAGTCAAGGAGAAGTAGGAACGTTAGTTAATATTAAAGGTGGTAAAATTATTAAAGTAGAAAATACTGAGGCTAGAAAAGGTACAATTTTTGAAATAACTGAACTATTTTATAATACTCCTGCTAGATTAAAACATTTAAAAAGTTTATATACAGAGTTATCTAGCATAACTGAATATGTCAATAAAATAGCGTTATCTCACCCAGAAATTAGATTTACATTAATTAATAACGGTAATACTATTTTAAAAACAGATGGTTCTAATAATTTACTTAAAACAATAAGTAGTATATATGGTATGGATGTAGCACGTAAAATGTTAGAAATAAATAATGAAGATGATGATTATATTATAAATGGTTTTATAAGTCTACCTGAGGTAAATAGAGCAGGAAGAAATCATATCATTACTTTAGTAAATGGAAGAGTAGTTAGAAATCAAGAATTAAATAGAATAATAAATGATAGCTATCATTCTTATAAACCAGATAATAGATATCCTATTGTTGTTATTAATATTGAATTAGATCCTAGTTTAGTAGATGTTAATATTCACCCTACTAAAATGGATATTAAATTTAGTAAATTAGAAGAATTATTAGATTTAGTTAAGAAAACAATTGTCAATAAATTAAATAAACAAACATTAATTCCAGTAATAGAACAACCTATAAATGATTTTGATACTGAATTAATTATAGAAGAAAAAGTAGAAGTAATAGAATCTAAAGAAGAAAAAAAAGTAATTGAATTACCTAAAATAGAAAAACCAAAATATGAAGAAATAACTTTAGATTTTGATAATCAAATTAAAGAAGAAGAAACAAAATATGAAGAAAGATTACCACTATTATATCCTGTTGGATTGGTTCATGGAACATATATAGTTTGTCAAAATGAAATAGGCATGTATTTAATTGATCAACACGCTGCTAAAGAAAGGATAAATTATGAATTATTTTTAGAAAAATTATCTAATCCTGTTAAAGATAAAATACCACTTTTATTACCACTTACAATTGAATTATCAAATAATGAATATATTATTTTAAAAGAAAATTTTGATTTTTTAAATAAAATGGGATTTGATATTGAAGAATTTGGTATTAATTCAGTTATTATTAAATCACATCCTATTTGGTTAACTAAAGGATTTGAAGATTTACAAATTAGAAAAATAATTGAAGCAGTTATTCATAAAGAAAAAGATTTTGATTTATCAAAATTTAATGATCATTTATCTGCTACATTGGCTTGTAAAGCAAGTATTAAAGCCAATACTAATTTGAGTATTAATGAAATAGAAGAGTTAATTAATGATTTAAGAAAATGTCATAATCCATTTAATTGTCCACATGGAAGACCTACAATTATAACATTTACTAAATATGAGTTAGAAAAAATGTTTAAAAGAAGTGGATTTGAAAGTTTAAAATAAAGGAGAAATATTATGAATTTAATAGGAACAAAACAATTAGAAACAGAAAGATTAGTATTAAAAATACCAACTATGGAAGAACAAAAAATATTATGGGAAATATTAATGATCCCTGAAGTTAATAGATATTATCTTGATATAAATAAAAAATTTAAAGATAAAATATTAAATTGGGATACTCAAAAAAATTTTTACGAAGAAAAAATTAAACATTCAAAAGATAATGATAAATTTGAATGGAGTATATTTTTAAAAAACAATAATGAATGTATAGGTCAAATAAATTCCCATATTTCTTCTAAAGAAAGTGATGAAGAAAATACTATGTCATTAGGTTGGTATATTAATCAAAAATATCAAAAACAAGGATATGCGACCGAGGCTGCTTTAGCAATGATAGATTATATGTTTAATGAAGTTAAATTAGAAAAGTATAAAACAAGTGCAGCTATTCCTAATGTTGCTTCTTGGAAGTTAATGGAAAAATTAGGATTTGTTCGTGATAAAAACAAAACAATTTTTAATGAATATACTTTTGTTGATGAACCAGTTGAATCATATGTTTATGAATTAAATAAAGATAAATATTTGAAATAAAGGAGAAAAAATGGATAGAATTAATAATGGAGAATATATAACACCAAACCAATTTGGTGATTACACAGTTTTTGTAAATGATTATATAAACCAATTATATGGAAGAAGTTTGGATTTATATGCAAAGAGATATGCACAAAACAATCCAACTGGTACACCAAAAATTGATATAGAAAAAATTGAAGAATCTCTAGGATATATAGATGATTATTTATATTATTTTTATCAATTTAGTGATGAAAATTTTGTTTCAATATTTATGAATTTAATTGATAATTTAAAATTTGTAACAGTACTTCCATCTTCAATGAGGGGAATATATGGGCAATATATGGATGTTGAAAAAACATTGTATATAAATCCTGAATTACATTCAAATCAAAGATTATCATCTGATGAGAGAACAAGATTATATATATGTCATGAATTAGGACATATACAAAATTCTAAATGGATGAGTAATTTAATAGTTATTTTAAATAATATTAATTGTTCAAATGAAGATAAACAATTAATGTATAATGGCTTTAGTTTGCTAGATGAAGCAACAACACAAGATCGTGCAGAAAATATTGCTTATTACTTTAGTTCTAAGAGAAGACCTAATATGGCTCAAAGGGTAACTGCATTATTTGATGGAAAACCACATAAAACAAATTTTGATTATTATGGTGAATTTCAAGTCCCTACTATAGACTTTGCTAGAACTTTAAGAGGCATTGGAAAATTAGAATATATAGATTTAGTTATGAAAGAATTTGGTACTCGAGCATTAAAAGAAGATTTTTCAAAAAAAATATTTGAAGAATACACTAATGATGGACAAATTTCAAATTTATATTATTTATTAAAGCGACTTGGAATTATTAAAAATGCAGCCTATGCAGTATTTGGATATAGTGATCCTAGATATATAAACCAATCATCCCTGGCATTAGCAGAATATAATCAACTTGTTAGGAAATTGCGAGATTATCGAGATCCTATTATAACAAAAAAATTGTAGTTGAATTTTAAATATATAATTAAAACGGATAATACAAAAAAAGAATAAATAATATATTGAAACAACCATATAATGAAAGGACTTAGAGAATGGATATTGATTTTAAAGAAAATAATTATCGATTTTTAGTTAGATGTTCGGCAATTATTATTAATGTAAAAAATGAAATATTATTATTTAAATATAAAACTGCTGACTACTATCTATTACCGGGTGGAAGAGTAAATAAATTAGAAGATAGTAAAACTGCTATAATTAGAGAAATAAAAGAAGAATTAGGAATAGAATTAAATTTTAATTTATTATATATATTTGAAAATATCTTAAAAAATGAAAAAATACAAAATATTGATTTTTGTTATTATGCTAAATATGATGGTACAATAATTTCAAAAGAAGATAAAAATCAAATGTTTCAATTTGTTGATATAAAAAAAATAGAAGATTATAATTTAAAACCTACTATTTTGAAAGAGGTTATTAAAAATATTGATGTTAATGTAAAACATTTTATAAATTATGAGTAAAATATTGAGTTATAAGTTAATTTATAGTATACTTATTATTAGGAATATTTAGTTGTTGAGTGTCTGCCGAATCTTCTAAGAGAGGAGGCTTGATAAAATGTCCAAAAGACTTTATGTAATAAAAGTTTTAAAACACATTATTATCATTTTATCACTTCTTATTATAATGATAATAGTAATAAAAAAATGACACTCATTTAGCAAATGAGTGTATTACCATATTTTAGGTAGACATTCAACTAGCAAAAACTGAATGTTCCTTTTTAATATATGTAGGTTTTTTCCTTACATACTAATAATAACATATATTTAATATTTTTACAATATAAATTAACTAAAAATTAAAATAATTATTGAGTTATAAGTTAATTTATAGTATACTTATTATTAGGGATATTTAGTTGTTGAGTGTCTGCCGAATCTTCTAAGAGAGGAGGCTTGATAAAATGTCTAAAAGACTTTATGTAATAAAAGTTTTAAAACACATTATTATCATTTTATCACTTCTTATTATAATGATAATAGTAATAAAAAAATGACACTCATTTAGCAAATGAGTGTATTACCATATTTTAGGTAGACATTCAACTAGCAAAAACTGAATGTTCCTTTTTAATATATGTAGGTTTTTTCCTTACATACTAATAATAACATATATTTAATATTTTTACAATATAAATTAACTAAAAATTAAAATAATTATTGAGTTATAAGTTAATTTATAGTATACTTATTATTAGGGATATTTAGTTGTTGAGTGTCTGCCGAATCTTCTAAGAGAGGAGGCTTGATAAAATGTCTAAAAGACTTTATGTAATAAAAGTTTTAAAACACATTATTATCATTTTATCACTTTTTATCATAATGATAATAGTTATAAAAAAATGACACTTAATTCAATAAAGAATTAAATGTCTTCCAAAAAATATAGGTAGACATTCAACATTGCAAAACTGAATGTTCCTTTTATATTATATGTAAGTTTTTTGCTTACATACTAATAATAACATACATTTAATATTTTTACAATATCTTATGCTATAATAATTACAAATTTAGGTGATTAAAATGGTTACAAAAGAAAGAATTAATACTTATAAAGAATGGTTTAAAAATATGTCTTTTTTTTCATTTAATTCTTTTATATTAGATGAAATAGAAAATTTATGGAAACTATCCAATTATATATATGATAAATATATTGAAATGCTAAAAAAAATAACCTTTTCAAAATATGAATTTTCATATGTTAGTTTAGAAGAAAATATTTCTTTAGCCCAACAATTTTTAGATAAAAATAATATAAATGTTTCAATAAAAGAATTAATCGCAAATGGTAATATAAT
>CALVYO010000014.1 GCA_944372275.1 uncultured Bacilli bacterium | reverse complement strand
AAAAATGACTAATACATATTTATAAATATATTTTACCCATTCTTTATATGGTATTTGTAAATATGATAATCCTGCTAATAAGAATATACTCGTTGGAGCAATTAACATTACTAAACCATACATAGTTTGGAATATTAAACAAACAATCGGAATAACATTTGCATCATAGTTAATAAATGGACTAGACATAGTTGCAACTAAAGAATAAAAATCATTATAGAAGAAACTTGAAACTAAAGCAGAAATTGATGTTCCAGCAACAGAAAAATTTTCTCCTACAAATTGATTAACAATTGTATTTACGAAATCAGCGCCTTCCATGTTCAATATTGCAGTAAATACTAAACATGCTAAAGCAGCATATGTAGCAGGAGCAATCATTTCTTTCATTCCTTTAGCAAATCCATCAACTGCTTCTCCTAATTTGATGCTATATATCCAAGCAATTACTAAAGATGATATAACTAATATTGTAATAATATCATAATTTCCCCATATACCTAAGGCTGAGGTACCACCTAATAAATTAGAGAATATTTGATAACTTCCTATTTTCGCACTCATTAAAGATTCATGAAAATCTTCTAGGAATGTTATACCAAAAGTATAAGATAAATTATATACTCCAAAGAATAATAAGATCATCATGATAGTAACAATAATTATTAATGGTAAAGAACCTCTATCGTTTCTTAAATCTTTATATAATGGAATATCAATTTTCTCTTCTTCTACCTTATCTTTAAATTTTTTGTTTTTTGAATCAAAACTATTATCTTTAAATTGACTTTTTTTATTGACCATAATTATAAATAAAGCTGTAACAATAATTAATAAAATTATTCTTATCAAAATTAAACTAGTCATTGTTAATGACGCTTCGCTTTGACTAAATACAATTTTTAAATATCCCCATGTACCAAAACCAATTGTCGTACCAATTTGTCCTACTAATATTGCTCCTATTGTAGCGGCTAATGCATTGATTTTGCTATAACCTAATTTCATAAGAATTGTTATGAAAAAAGGAACTAAAATTAATATTACATTAAATGTACCTATAACTGAAGACAATAATGCAAAAATGATTATAGTAATAATTAAAAATTTTTTATTATCATTCTTATATTTTTTTACTATTCCTTCAACTATTTTAGTATAAACACCAGTTTTGTTTAAAACACCATAAAATCCACCAATTGCTAAAAACAATAATACATATTGAATAAATGTTGCTATAGAAATAAATGGCAATCTAAACAAATCATAAATTCCTAATGGCGCTGTTGCATCTGTTGAAGTGAAAACACCACTAGAATATCCACCTGCAGGTATTACCCAGCTAATTAAAAATACAATTAAAAATGTTATCCCTATTACTTTTAATAAATTATATTTTTTCATTTTTCTTACCTCCAAGATAATTATAATAAAAAAAAACAATTATTACAAGAAAAATACCAAAATTTCACAATATTTTTACAAAAATGATATAATTAGATGGGTGATTATATGATTTTTAAATATTCAAATACAAACAAAAGATATCATACCTTAGACTATTATTATAAAAATATATTTAAAACTAAGATTATTAAAATAAGTTTAAATGCTAATTTTTCTTGTCCTCATTTAAAAAGTGGTGGTTGCATCTATTGTAATAGTCTAGGTAGTGGTGAATATGCAGGCAATGTAAATGATGATTTAATAACACAGTTTAATAAAGTTAAAAAATTAATGCATAAAAAATGGCCAAATGGCAAATACATAGGATACTTTCAAGCAAGGACAAATACTTATGCTCCTATTTCTATTTTAAAAGAAAAATATGAAACTATTTTAAAATTAGAAAATGTAGTCGGTTTATCAATAGCGACTAGACCAGATTGCATATCAGATGATTGTTTAGAATATTTAAGTGAATTAAATAACAAAACCTTTTTAACAATTGAATTAGGTTTACAAACTATACATCAAAAAACAGCAGAACTAATAAATAGAGGACATAATTTAGCTTGTTTTGTTGAAACAGTTAATAAATTAAGGGCTAGGAATATCAATGTTGTAGTTCACATTATCAATGGACTACCTTATGAAACTGAAAAAATGATGTTAGAAACAGTTAAATTTTTAAATAAATTGGATATTCAAGGAATTAAATTTCATATGTTGTGTATCCTTAAAAATACAAAACTAGAACAAATATATATAGAAAAACCATTTAAAATTTTAACTGAAAAAGAATATATTGATATTGTCTGTAAGCAATTAGAATATTTAAGACCTGAAATCGTTATTCATAGAATATTTTCTGGTCCAAAATTAGACGAATTAATCGAACCAAAATGGTTAAATAAAAGATTTACTTTATTTAATGAACTTGATAATTATATGAAAGAAAAAAATATTACACAAAGTGATAAATTATATAATTTTAAAAATTAGTATATAGTTTAATCAAAATTATTAACTTAATTTTAAAATTTAATTAAATAGATTTTAAAAATTAATTAAAATATTTAGTCTAATTTTTAAAATTAGTCGTTTGCATTTTTTTTCATTATCAGTATAATTATTTTTAAGGAGGGATTATATGGAAAAATTTATTGAAAAAAAGAAAAATTTGACCGAAGATCAAATTAAAGAGTTATTATATTATTATGAACAAGGAATTAATATGGGCAAAGAAGAAATTATATTAAGAGTTACCAATAATATGACTAAATTACAATTTGATACAGAAACTATTTCCAAAATACTAAACTTAAGTGAATCAGAAATTAAAAATTACTTAAACTAAAAAGACCATATCAGGGTCTTTTATTATTTTTTTTCAACAAACCATACACCACTAATGTCACAACTGTTACTAGCAGGTGCTGGATTTGGCATATCTAATTTAATCATTACTGGTACTTTAAATGCTGAACCAAAAGCAATACAATTACCTGGTTGTAAAATTCTTAATCTTTTTATTATTTCATTAGTTATATTCGGAACCATTTTTCTTATATATTCAACATCTGTTGGATGTAACATTTTAAATATTAAAAAATTATTACATTGTGATAATGACGTTTCAGATAATTCACTAGGTCTTTGTGATATTAATCCTAATAAAACACCATATTTTCTACCCTCTTTAGTAATTCTTTCAAAAATGTTATACCCTAATAATTCAACATCAATATCATTTTGAACATATCTATGTGCTTCTTCTAATATTATATGAAATGGTAAAGTTGCTCTTCTATCCATTGCTTTGGCATAATCAAACAATAATTTTGAATATATTTTAGTTAATGTTTTAGCAAATCTATCATCAACATAATTTATATTAAAATTAATTATTTGAGCTTTTCTACCATTAGGAGCAGTTAATAATTCCTTAATATACTGTTCTTTAGTAACAAATTTATCATATTCAAAATATTTTTTATAATCACTATTCACTAACGAATGTAATCTAACTTTTAAAACATTAGATTCATTATACACTTTTTCACTATTAAGAATACCTTCACTAATTAAAGCAAATTCAAAAGCTTTTTCTAAATCTTCTAGCCCATACATAAAATCACCTTCAGGTAATTTTAACTCTAAATCATTTTGCACAAATTTTTCTATAAAAGTTGTCAACAATTCCATTTCTCTTATTTTACCAGAAGCATCAATCAATAAACATTGTTTTAATGGCCTAGTATATCCCGGTTGAAATATAGGAGTTTCCAAATTTAATTCTGGCGTATTATAAAATGACAAAATAGAAAAAATTTGATCTCTAATTTGAGCGGGTGGGTTTCCGCTCGCTAAAATATCTAATAAAGATCTAGCTATAATATCATTTTGATGTTTAACAACATCCGCTCCATTTCTAGCAAATATATTAACTAATTTTAAGGCTTTCTCAATTATAGGCAATTGTGAAGAAGATGTAGCATTTAATAATAAGGCTAAATCATCAACTCCTAATAGCCAAGTTGGTATTCTTAAAATTTCTGTTTCACTAAAATGTGTATTAGTTGTATACGCTTTAAATGAAATCTCATTGCTAACTATATTTTTAAAAGCATTATGATATTCACCATAAGCATCAAATATAAATAAACTAGCACGATATGGAATATATCTTTGTTTATCAAATACATTTTGAATAATTCTTGCCACACCACAAGATTTACCAGATCCAGTTGAACCTAGTATCGCAAAATGATTACTAAAAAATTGGTTAATATTAGCCCCTATTTTAACCCCTTGATAAACAGGACTAGTACCTAAATAAATATCAATATTTTCTCTATAATTTTCAACACCGATTATCATTGGAATTTTTTCTTTTGATATTAATTTAACCACTGAACTAAAAGAAGGCTTTACAATAACACCAAACACAAATTTATTATCAATTATTTCACCTAGCAAATTAATATGAGCAACATTATTTTCGATATCAATAATCTCCCCTACTAATTTCCTATTATTATCTTCCATAATTACATGGACATTAATCAAATTTTCAAATTTATTAATATCGATTGCTAGTTTTAATAAAACTTCATTTTCAACTATCCCTATAATATTACCCAACATTTTATCCCTCCAATTATAATATAATTATACAATTTTTTTTTTAAAAAGAAAATAGTTTCAACTAAATTATATTATAATTTTTGAAGGAGGTATATAATGAACAAAATAATTTGGAAAATTTTATTATTTATTGGAGCAATTCCTTTTATATTAACTTTAGCTTTAGGTATTATTAATATGGTAAGTGGTTTTTCAGGAATTTGTTTTGGTAGTAATTGTCCTAGAATAAGCAGTATTTCTGCATTATTAGAAACTGTCATTTTAGTTATAATCATTTTTTGGCCATTCCATTTATTAGGAATTATTTTAATAATAATATCTACCATAAAAATTAAAAAAAGGTAATTACTTTATTACAAAACTAATACCTTTTTTTTCATTATTAACATTTATTTCATACCCTAATAAATTAAGGGTTTTTTTAACAATCGACAAACCTAAACCAAATTGTCCTTTTATCCCTTTTTTGTAAGGAGTAAATATATTATTTAGGATATCAGGGTCAATATGAGGTCCATCATTATATAGTGTAATTTTATTATTTTTAATTGTTATTTTTATTTCTTTTACAGCATATCTCATAAAATTATTTAATAAATTATCGATTATAGCTTCCCACATATCTAAAGTACCATTAAATACTGTTTTGCCAGAAATATTAACGATAAATTCGACATCAGGTCGTTGTATTTTAAATTTACTAACGCTACTTTCAATAACTGATCTTATATCAATTTTCTCATCTTTTTTTTCAATATCTTTGAGATATACTAATTTATTTAAGTATAAAAGGGAGTGTACTTTTATTTCGAGTTTATTTATTTGTTCTTTTATAATACTTCCGCCAGTCTGAGGATCCATAATTCCATCCTCGATGGCTTCCATATGTGATTTTATAACAGTAAGTGGAGTTTTAAAATCATGAGAAATATTTTGATACATTTGATTTTTATATTCTTCTTGTTTTTTTAAGGTAGATTTCATATCATCGATTGCTTTATTCAAAGTACTCAACTCATCGTCTACCATATAATCATATTTATCAATATAATCATCATTATCTAAGTTATCAACTTTTTCTTTTAGATGATATATTTTATTTACAATTTGATTTGCCCATAATATAATAATACCAATTGTTATCAATAATGTACCGATTATAACTGGAAGTAGAGTTTTCATAATATCTCCTCTTATCTCCAATAAATAATCATTATTAGTAATAGCAATTTTATTAATATATTCAGTATCAATATTATAATAATAATATGTTTTACCTAAATAAGTAAATTTGCCATATTCATTATCTATTCTATCTAATATTTGCTTAGTATCAAGATTAATAATATCTTTTAGGTTTTCTGATACTATAACTTTATCATCAACAACATATAAATAAGCTATATCTTCAAATTCTACTTTATCGATGTTACTTTCAATCAATTCTAGTGGTTGTTTTAGATATTGATATATATTTTTTTCATAGATAGGGAGTAAAAGTTTTGGGAGGAGTAAACCCAAACTTATAAATATAATTCCACATATAATTATTGCTAAAGAAATTAATTGTCTATATAATGTTGTTTTAATCATGTTAAACGATAACCATAGCCATAGATAGTATTAATATTTATCTTTGGCATTTTCTTTCTTAATCTTCTGATTAAATCATCAACGACACGGTCACTACCAAAATAGTCTTCCCCCCAAATGATATTTAAAATATCATCCCGACTGAATGATTTACCTTTATTCGATAAAAACATATATAGTAAATCAAATTCAAGAGTCGTCAAATTAACTTCTTTGCCATTATATAAAACTATTCTTTTATCAACATCGATTTCGTAACATTCATATACAATTTTGTTAGAATTTGTATATACTCTTTTAAATATGTTGTTGATTCTTAACATCAATTCTTTTGGTGAATATGGTTTAGCGATATAATCATCACTTCCTAATTCAAGACCTAGAATTTTATCCAAATCTTGATCACGTGCTGAAGTGAATATTACAGGAACATTTTTATCTAAACTTTTTATTTTTTTTATCAAATCATATCCACTAATCGAATCACCTAACATAATATCTAAAACCCAAAGGTCTACTTTTTCTTTGCCTATATACTCTAAAGCATCATTTCCTTTATAAAATTGGATTACATCATATCCCTCTTTTTCCATATAGGACTTTATTAAATTATTTAAAGATACTTCATCTTCAACTAAACAAATTTTATACACATTAATCACCTATTTTTAGTATAACATAAATTTCTTCATATACCACCTTCTTTCATCAATATTCTTTCATTTTATATCTTCATCTATCACCTCCAACAAATTAAGTATATAAAATAAATGTGGTAATAATTTGATAAAAAAGTGGGAAAATATGGTAATTAAATATTTTCAGTATAATTACATCCTTTATCATAATTAGTACAAGCAATAAAATCAAAATTTTTCTTTCGACTATGTTTAACGACTAAATATCCATCACACTTTGGACATCTTTTAATTTCTTTTTTATATTTTAAATTATTTGTTTTAAAATTGCATAATTCTTTATCATTAGAACAAACATATAAATTATTTATTTTAAAACTACTATATTTTTTTACTAAAGGATAGCCACATTTTGGGCATCTTTGAGGCTTTTTCGATAATTTTATTCCCGTCTTATTATATAGATAAACATTATCATATTTAACAATTTCTAAAATAAAATCAGATGGTTTATTAACAGGAGTTAAAATATAAACTTTATTTTTTGTTCTCGTTAAAGCAACATAAAATAATCTTCTTTCTTCAGCATAAACGTAAGAATTATCAGTAACATTGATGATTTTCATAATCGGATCATCTTTTATTTGTGATGGAAATCCGTAAGTTCCATCATCACCGTTTAAAATAATAACTTGGTCATAACCTAATCCTTTAGAAGAATGGGCTGACAAAAAATCAATATCAAAATTAGGAAATTTTTTAGATTTTATTTTATCATTACTTATTTCATAAAAATCTTCACTTAAAAGTAAAAAATATTTTTCAAAATTATAACGTCCAATAAATAGTATTTTTTGTTTATTACCATATTTGTTTTCGATATCTTTTAAACATTTATTTAACATATTTATTTTATTTTTTAACTTACTATTAGTATCATCATAAGTTATTACCATTACTGGATTATTAAGTTTTTTGGGAGATATCAATTGCTTTTTAAATTGTTTATTATTAGTCATAACAAATTTACCAGCAATATTTATTAATTGTTGACTATTACGATAAGTATGCGTAATTTTAAGTAAAGAGGCATATCCCATCAATTGTTTAAATTCGGTAAATAAAGATATATCACTACCGGCAAAAGCAAAAATACTTTGAAAGTCATCACCAACAGCAATTATTTTAGCATCACTTACTTCACTTATTTTTTTAGTTAAGTTAAAGCGTTGCATCGATATATCTTGATATTCATCGATAATAACATATTTATAATTTAATTTAGTTTCATCTAATTTATAATAGGCTTCATTGATCATATCTTCAAAATCAATATAATTATTTATTTTTAACTGTTCTTGATAATAATCATATACTCCTTCAACAAAATTTAAAAATAAATTAGTTCTTTCATCATTATAAATATATTTTAATTTAGCGAAATCTTCTTTGGTATATCCTTTTATTTTAAATCCTTGTATAAATTTTAAACAAAATATAATAAATCTAGCATAATAAACATCTTTGGATGTTTCAACTAATTTGGTATATACTTCATAATCATTTTTTGGTTTTAAAATAATATTATGCTTTAATAATTGTTCTTTTAAATCACTCAATAAATCTTTAGTTGAATAAGTTTCAATTAAAGTTGTATTATTTAATTTATGAATTTTTCTTTTATTATTAATTTGATATTTATACTTTAAACTATTTACATAACCATATAATTTGTTATACCCATTTTTATTCAAACTGTAATGTTCTAAATAAAATACTCTTTCTCCTTGATATATCGTAAAGTCTGGTAAATAAGTTTTACTTTTATCTAATTTAGGATATGGTTTTTCATATTCATAATCGATATTATTTAAATATAAAAAGTTAGCAATCATTACTTCTTCATTTGATTTTAAAAATTCTCCTAAAATAGTATATCTTTTATCGGTTCTTTCATCGATTACTTGTTTATTATATTCATTTAAACGTGATTTTAATGTTATATAATCGGTTCTTTTTTTATAATTAAAATAATCATTTAAACTATTAAAATTTAAAGCAAATGCAGGTATATCAAAATAAAATACAAAAAATTTTAAAAATTCTTTTAATTTTTTATTATCATTACATAGTTTTTTATCGAAATAATCTTTAATTAAATTATATGAACTTGTTAAAACTTTTAAATGGTCATCAGTATCATTTTTTAATATTTCGACACCAAATTTATGAAAGGTACAAACTAAAGCAGGTATTTTAAAATCTTTATTAATTCGCTGTTTTAATTCAGATACCGCTTTGTTAGTATAAGAAATTAATATTATATCTTTAGGATCAACTTTTTTTATATCGACTAAAAATTTAACTTTAGCCGCCATCGTCGTAGTTTTTCCTGCTCCTGCCCCTGCTACTATTAAATTATAATCTTCATCAGTTAAAATAGCGATTCGCTGTTCTTCATCTAAAACTATATTATTATCGATTCCTTTATACATATTGTCAAAATAATCTTTGTATTTAACTAATGCTTCTTTAAGATAATTTTCATTATGTATTTTAACTTTGTCATAATCCAAATTATATTTTTTTATATCTTTTACTGATATATATTCAAAAGGCATAATAATCACCAAAGATATTATATATTAAATATGATTAAAATGCAAAATAAGAAAAATGCACAATATTTTCAAAATACTGCGCATTTTTATCTTTTTTATACCCTATTTTGCACAATCATTGTGCATTTTTAAAAAATATATTATTTTCTTTTTCATATCCTAAATTAGTTAATTCGCCATGACCTGGATATAATGTTATATCATTAGGATATTTTTTTATTTTATTTATCGATGAAATCATATCTAATTCATTACTATTTTCTAAATCAACTCTGCCAATTGAATCTTTAAAAATAAAATCGCCAACAAACATTATTTTTTCTTGTTCAAAATATATAGTAATACAAGTATCATCGTGACCTTTAGTATAAATAATTTTAAATTTAAATTTATCAATATTATATTCTTTTTCTTCTAATTTATAGTCATATACTTTCACATTATATTTATTAATCAATTCCTTTAAAGCACCAATATGATCAAAATGATAATGTGTAACAATAATTCCTATCGGTTTCAAATTACCGATTTTATTTATTATTTTATCTATTTCATCACCAGGATCAATTATTAAACATTTATCTTCGATACTTACAATATAACAATTGGTTTCTAAATAACCAACTTCTACTTTGTCTATTTTCATCTATAACTCCTTTTTCATTTTATATTCAGTAATTTCATATCCTAATTTTTTATATAAATTTAAAGCTTCTACATTATCTTTGAATACCGCTATTTCAACAATATCTATATTATTTTCGTAACAATAATCATAAAATTTATTTATTAATTTTTTAGCAATACCCATATTTCGATATTCATCTAACACATATAAAGCGTCAATATATATAACATTTTTATAAGCTAATTCACCTTTTTTATATTTTATATAGCCATAAATAAATCCAACTGGTATGTCATCTTTGTAAGCTAAAAACAATATATCTTTATCAATTTTGTCTTTATAATAATTATCTACCATAAATGATGGTTTTATATTTTTATCAAATCTTCGTTCTGATTGGATTAATTTAGTTAATAAATCATCACATTCTTTAGCTATTTGATAGTCGACTACTCTTTTTATTTCAATCATTTTTACTCCCCTAATAACCAATCTATAATATTTTTATGAACTATTCCATTTTTTGAAAAATCTTTTCTATCAAGTGATAAAACATATTTGGGGTAATCATCTAAAACATTATCAAATGCACCAAATTCTCTTTCAATAACTTTATCATCACTAAGTAAATAAGAAACTTGATAATATTCTTTTTTATCTTCTTTTGTTGCAATAAAATCTATTTCACCATTTTTAGTTTTACCAATAAAGACATCATATCCTCTTATCAACAATTCATTATATATAACATTTTCAATGGCAAATCCCTTATTTATTTCAAAATTATTATTTTTAATTTGCGCTATTCCTAAATCAGTCATATAATATTTATTTAAAGTTTTAAGAATTGTTTTCCTATGAATATCATAACGATATATTTTTTTTATTATTAATGCTTTACAAAGGGCATCTAAATATATATATAAAGTTTCTGTGGAAATAGATTTTCCCTCTTGCTTTAAAAAATTTATTACATTTTCTGCTGAAAATTCTCTTCCAGTTGTATCGACAATGTATTGCAATAACAAATTAAATAAAAGTGTATCCTTTAATCCCAACCTATCAACGACATCTCTTAATATAATAGAATCAAATACACTATGTAAATAATCTTTTATATTTATTTCTAATTCAAATTCACATCTATTTGGCAATCCTCCCCATTTAACAAAATTCCAAAAAGTTTTTTCATCTTTAGAATCTTTACTGGTTAGTTTTACAAATTCTTTATAAGATAAAGGATATATATTAAATAAAACATATCTTCCTGATAAAACGGTCGATAATTCTTGAGACAATAATTTACTATTTGAACCGGTTATAAATATACTTACATTTTTTATAGATGCTCTAATTGAGTTCACAACTTCCTCAAATTTATCAACTTTTTGAATTTCATCTAAAAATATATAATATTTATTTTCATCTTTTATTTTTTCTTTAATGTATTTATTCAATTCTTTATAGTTTTTTAAATTTTCATACTCTATATATTCAAAATTAATCCAAATAATATGATCATTAGAAACGCCTTTTTCTTTTATTTCATCAATTATTTGATTTAAAATTACCGATTTCCCACACCTTCTAATACCAACTAAAATTTTTATTAAATCACTATCATAAAATCCTCTTATTCTTGATAAATAATTCTCTCTTTTCAACATATTAATCACCAATATCATTTTATACCATTATTATCATTTTGTCAAATTATTTCTTATTTAAGAAATAACTGCATTTTCAAATATTGCTTTAATTATTTTTTCTTTTAAATCAGTTGGAATAGGACTACCTGCTGCATTAAAGTGTCCCCCGCCATTATATTTTTTAGCTATAACACTTAAATCAACTTTATTATTACCCCGATAACTAATACTTTTATCGACATTAATTAATATAACATAATCTAAATAATCATATTTATTAATTAAATAATTACCTAATTCACTCATATTTCGTTCAGCAAAGACAACCCCTACTTTTTTATTATCTAATGTTATTTCGATAATTTCTTTTTCTTCGACATATCTTTTTATTCTTAATTTTTCTAAATTAATTAAATTTAAATCTTCATCACTATATAATTCTTTATCATTAATTATTACATTATAAAATTTGTCGATAAATAATTCTCTTCCATATATTTTAAATAATACTTCAATATTATTAGCTTCTTCTTTACTAGTAATACTAAAATCATAAGTATCCATCGTTCTTACGTGTTCAACTAATTGTTTAGTTACATCCTTATTTAATAATGGATTATTATATTTTTCTAATAAATATTTATAATATAATGATGTCCCCGATTGTTTAATACTATCAAAATCAATTACTTTAATAAATGGATATTTATTCATATCTTTATTACTTAAATGATGGTCAAAAACTAAAACATTTTTATTATTATTTAAAATATAATCTGCTGTTTCTACTTTTATATTTAAATCAACTACTATAATTTTTTCATCTATATTGTCCATTACAAATTTATCTACTTCATCAACATCGGATAATATATATTTAAAATTTTTAAATACTAATTTAGATAATATAATTGGCGTTACTCCATCTGGATCAGCTTTATGACTAATTATTAGCATCTAATACCTCCTTGACTGGACCATATGTTTTTCTATATCCATCTATTAATCCATATTTATGAATTGCTTCAATATGCTTTTTTGTAGGATATCCTTTATGGGAAGCAAAGCCATACATCGGATATTTTTTGTCTAGTTCATACATCATACTATCACGTGTTACTTTTGCTACCACACTAGCAGCAGCAATCGAAATACTTTTAGCGTCTCCTTTAATAATACTAGTAGTTGGAATATCTAAATTAATTGGCATAGCATCGATTAAAACATGTTCTAAATTAATTTGTTCTCTTACTTTATTTATAGCTATTATCATTGCTTTTCTACTTGCTTCATAAATATTTATCTCATCTATTTCTTCTGGTGACACAATACCTATGCCATACGCTACGCAATTATTAATTATATAATCATAAAAGATATTTCTTTTTTTCTCAGATAATTTTTTAGAATCGGTTAATCCTTCTAATATAAATTCTTTAGGTAATACAACACAACTAGTGACAACTGGTCCAATTAAAGGACCACGTCCTACTTCATCGACACCACCGATATATTTAATACCTTTATCATATAATTCATTTTCATATTCATATAAATTCATCTTATTTACCATTCTTATTTTAAAATATAATAAGTATTTTTTCCCTTTCCTTTTGCTATAATAATTTTTTTCTTAATCATATTGCTAATGACTTGCTTTGCTCTTGTAGATGAAACGTCAAGTATTGTTTCAATCACCTTACGATTAATTTTATTATTTTTTGCTAAATAATCGATTATTTTTTCTTCTTGCGTTAAATTAATTGATATAATATTTTCTTCTTTATAATTCACATTATACATTTTTACTTTAAATGTATTTTGTGTATTAATTAATTCAGGTTTCATATTATAATTTTCATAGCATTGAATAATTCTTTTAATTCCTGTTCCAAAACTTTCTACATACTTTAACCTATAAAATATATTAGCTAAATTTTTGTTTCTTGTTTGTGAAACACCTGAATATAAATCTTCTATATTAAGGCCTTTAATAAGTCCACCTAAAGATGTTATTTCAATGTGATTATCATATAATGAAATTAAAACACTTCCCGTAAAATTATAATCACGATGAATTACAGCATTTAATATTGATTCTCTTAAAGCATATTCAGGATAGTCCCTTGTATCAACTCTTTTAAGTCCTATTATTTCACTTGAAATTCTATTATATATATTTAAATAATCAGTTACTTCATTAACTTGTTTTATTACGCACCCAGAAAACTCTTTTCTATCTTTAAATTTAATATCATTTTTTCCTTCAAAAATTGCACATTTAATCGAATATGGGCATTCGTCCGATAATAGTAATCCTAAATTAGTATATTTATCATCCAAATTAATCATATTAAAATTTTTTAATATATTTTTATTAATTTCGATATTATTGTTTTTTAAAAATTCACCAAAATAACCAAAGTGCAAATCTTGCTTATTAGAAAAAATTTCTTCAAAATTAATATTTTGACTATCAATAATCATTTTTTTTATTATTTCATCAGTTGTTGGAACACTAGTATTACCTATTCTCAAGTAAACGCCATTTGATTTAAGACCTTTATCACTTAAATAATATGGTTTATTTGGAGCATTATATATTTCTAATAAAATTATATCTTTATCATTAATTTTTTCTTGCTTTATATTCGTATATAAAGTCAAATCAGAATTAATGCCATCTTTAATCATACTACTTAAAGTTTCTATGTCATTTTTTATATTTTCTAATCCTATCACATTTCCATTGTCATCTATTCCAATAAATATTTTCCCCCCACCAGAATTAGCAAAGGCAACTATTTCTTTTTTTACATCTTTAGTCAAAATACTTTTTAATTCAGTATACTCATCTTCTATATACATTTAATTATCACCCTAGTAATAGTATATCCAAAATTTTATTTTTTTTCAATATATTCGGTCACTTTTCGGTCACTTTTCGGTCATTGTAAAATTTTTAATTTTTTTAAAATTTACTATTACACGAAAATTTTTTTTGTGCTATACTTGGTAAGTCGTAAAAATTTAGAAAGAAGGAGTAAAATGAAAAAATTAGATTTAGAAAATGAAAAAATTGGTAAACTTTTAATATCATTTGCTATACCTTGTATTATTAGTATGCTTATTAATTCAGTTTATAATATTGTCGATCAAATATTTATTGGTCAAGGAGTTGGAACATTAGGAAATGCTGCTACTAACGTTATATTTTCTTTAGTTATTATGTGTAGTGCGGTAGCATCTTTAATAGGTAATGGTGCGGCATCCAACTTTAGTTTAAAACTAGGCGAAAAAAACTTAGAAGATGCTAAAAAAAGTTTAGGTGGCGCTATAACATTATTGTTTCAATCATTATCGCAATTTTAGGAGAATTATTTTTACCTATTTTAGTTAATGCTTTTGGTTGCACACCTAATGTATATGATTATGCAATTACTTATGGTAGAATTATTTTAATAGGTGCTCCTTTTATGATAATTTATACCGGATTAGCATCTATAATAAGATCCGATGGTTCACCAAAATATTCAATGAACTGTTTAGTTATTGGAGCAATTATAAATATTGTTTTAGATTATATTTTTATTTTAATATTTAATATGGGCGTTGCTGGTGGTGCTTTAGCCACAATAATCGGGCAATTTATATCTTTAATTATTGCTTTAGCATATATTCCAAAAATTAAATCCGTTAAATTAACTAAAGAAGATTATAAGTTAGATAAATCTATTTTTAAATCTTTAGGTTTAGGATTATCTTGTTTTATAACCCAAATGACAGTTTTAGCCTTATTCGTTGTTATGAATAATTTAATGACTATTTTTGGCGCTAGTAGTAAATTTGGTAGTGATATTCCATTATCTGTTTATGGTATCGTTTCTAAAGTAAATAGTTTATATATATCTACTATTTTAGGGATGGCTATTGGTTCATAACCTATTATTGGCTATAATTATGGGGCTGGAAATTATAAAAGAGTTAAAGAAGTGCTTAGAAAAGTATTCTTAATGAGTTTTATTGCTGGTTTAATATTTAATTTATTATTTTATATTTTCCCAGAACAAATTACTTCATTATTCATTACTAATACTGATCCAAATTATGACTTAGTTATGGAATTTTCAGTAGATTTCTTTAGAATATTCTTAATGATTATTTTTATAAATATTTTTGAAATGTGTGCGAGTATTACTATTCAATCATTGGGAAATATTAAAAAATCTACTTTAGTATCATTTACAAGACAAATAATATTATTTATTCCACTTGCTATTATATTATCTAATATATTCGGTTTATATGGGGCTTTATATGCAGGACCACTTGCCGATGGAATTTGTTTTATAATCGTTATATTTGTATTTTATTCAGAATATCATAAATTAGCAAAATTAGAACAAAAAAATCTTACAATAACTAAAGATGAAAAAATTAAAACAAAATCAATTTTATCTAAACCAATCGTTATAACTATTGCTCGTGAATATGGTTCCGGCGGTCGATATGTTGGAAAATTATTAGCCCAATCTTTAGGAATTCCATTTTATGATAAAGCATTGATTAGATTAACTGCTGAAGAATCAGGATTTACTGAAAAATACATTGAAGATAACGAACAAACTAAAAAATCATACTATCAAAATGATGATAATATATTCTTAGCAGAAAGTAAAATTATTAAAAAAATATCTAATAATTCTTGTGTTATTATTGGTAAATGTGCTGATTATATATTAAGAAATAAAAATAATGTTTATAATGTATTTTTATATAGCGACAAAAAAGAAGAAAGAGTTATTAAATATTATGGTATCGATAAAAATAAAGCTAAAAAGACTATCGAAAATATCAATAAAGAAAGAGCTAAACATTATAAATTTTACACTAATAGTGATTGGAATGATATAAATCATTATGATATTGCTATTAATGTTGATACATTAAGTGTCGAAAAAACTGCTGAATTATTAAAAAATATTATATTAGAAAAAAACTTACATTAATTTTGTAAGTTTTTTTATTATAAAGATTTCACATTTTCATAGCCAAAATTTTTTGTTATATCAAGATTATAACCATACATACTTAATATTTTATTGATGCAACTAATTCTTTTTCTTACTTTTATTTTTTCACTTTCAGGTGCGTGTTCTTTTGCTAAAAGAATTAATTTGTCATATGATTCAATTAACAAACTTACCAATTCACTTAAAGAGCCATTATATGTAAATAAATCATTTGATTCTTTCTTTTGTGATAAACCAAACATTTTTTGTATTGTATCGATTATTTCTTTTCTACTATTTGGCAATATATTAGGATCTATATTTAAATTAGTCAAAACTATTTCACTAAGATAAGGAAAAATTCCTTTGTCATTAACTACATATTGACCTTTTGGTCCGGAAGAAATTTTAATTTCATATTCTGTAGAATCAGATTTATAAAGATATCTTCCATCAATAGAATCGATAGGTACCATATTTTGTAAATAAGTATATATTTTACCTTCAGAAAAATGTTGATAAACTTTATCAAATTTTTTATTAGAAAATACTCTAATTTCATCTATATCTAGCTTTTGAAGTTTATCAATTAAACCGTATAATTGTTGTCTATTCATTCCTTTTATTTCATCGACAATTTCTAAATCTAATTTTGATAATACATCCAGTTGATTTAAAGCCTTATTATTTATTAATAAACAAAATTGTTCTTTATAATTTTTTATAAATCTTTTGCAAATAAAATTTTTTAAATTAAATTCTTTTTTTCCATTTACGACATCAATTAAATATTCAATAGTAATTCTGCATTTCTTATAATTTAATAATTTTTTTAAATTCATTATAAATTTTTTACAATTAGGTATTTGTATTATTAACCTAATAGTATCTAGTTTAAAATAATTCATTATACCCCCCCTTTTCTTTAACTGTTATAAATAGTTTTTACAATAACTTGTCGATGTGGGGAATATTCTATCATAATAATCTTATCTTGTCAAATTAAAAAAACTTACATTAAATTTTGTAAGTTTTTTTACCAGTAATCAAATTATTTTCATGAATTACAACTTAAAATAGCAATGTAAATTTATTATTAATTATCATTGGTAGGATTATTTATTTTACTAATTTTATTGCTTATTATTCTATTTTATAAGAAAACAAATCTAAATTCCTTTTATTTTGAGAAATATTTTAGTTTAATTATTAATTGTCTTTCTTAAAATTATTAGTTTATTCAACAGAATTTATCATTAAATATTTATGTTTTTCATCTTTATTAATGACTTTAATTATTCCTTTTGATATTAGTTCATCTATGCGCTCCATAAAAATTAAATCTATATAGAAGCCACATAATTTCTCCGAAATACATTTTCCTACCAATTCTAAATATTCAATTTTTTTTTCTATTTTTATAAAATTTATTATCATACTATCCAAGTAATCAAATGAAAATGACTTTAACTTTCCATAATTTAAAATTCGTAAATCATTATTTTCTTTTACTAAATCATCCCAAATTCTTTTATAATTTATTTTTTCATTACTATCTAAAAGAATTGTGTTTTTAGACAATTCTTTTATTTCACTTGATGTATAACTGCTAAATGAAAAACGATCTTCATTTGCAATATCACAAATAAATATTTCAATATTTTTATTACAAAAATAAGATATTAAAAAATATAGCGAACACACATCTTCATTATCTAAAGATGAATACCAAATACGAATTTGTTTTTCTTTTATAGATTTTAGCTTTTCTATTTCACTATTTACTGGAATAGTAACATTTTTTAATATTTTGACTTTATGATCTGTCAAACATTTAATATTTCCATAACTGAGAACACAGCAAAAAGTCATAACATTATTAAATCCAGCACTTTTTAATAAATTTTCACCATATCCATCTATTATAATTTCTAACAT